>JAYTQX010000150.1:0-3694 GCA_043746455.1 Pseudomonadota bacterium | reverse complement strand
GTTGTCAAAGTGCGCGGCGATCGACTGCGTACTCAATACTTCACGGGCGACATTTTGTCCTAGTGCCTAGTGGCGGCGTGCGAGGCGCTGCTATACTTTCTCGCGTGATATCCAACCCTGGCGCTGAAAAACCACTCATGACAAAAACGCTACTTGCCTGCGCATTGACGATAATCGCTGCGTCGACCGCCTCTTCCCTGCATGCCGCCGACACCACCGACAAGGGCGACGTCAAGGCCGGCAAGGCCCTGGTGTATACCTGCGGCGGCTGCCACGGGGTTACCGGTTACACCAACGCCTATCCGAACTATCACGTGCCGCGCATCGCCGGCCAGAACTACGACTATCTCGTCGCCGCGCTGACCGAATACAAGACCGGCGAACGCGCGCATCCGACCATGCGCGCACAGGGCGAGAGTCTGTCCGAAGTGGACATCCGCAACATCGCCACGTATCTCTCGAGTATCAGCAAATGATTGGCCTAAGGAACATGCCCGATATAACGCGAATGATTGCGCTGCTCCTTGCCTGCGGTCTGGCGGCCAATATCGTGAACGCGGAATCGATTCCGCCGGAGAAGGTGAAGGAAAAAGCGCAGACCTGCGCCGCCTGCCATGCCGCCGACGGCAATGGAACCACGGGCCAATATCCGCGCATCGCCGGCCAATATCACGACTATCTCGCGCGCGCATTGCACGAGTACAAATCCGGCGAGCGCAAGAATGCGATCATGGCTGGCTTCGTCGCAACACTGAGCGATGCCGAAATCGACGCGCTCGCACGCTACTTCGGCGCCATGCCGACCAAGCTGGACGATTTATCCAAGTACGAACAGGGCGATTGATCCCGGGGTTTTTCAACCGATCGCCGAAGCGCCCTTCTCACCGCTGTAATACGGATTGTGCCCGCTGGCATGATCCGTCGCATCGCGCACTTCGCGAATCTCCGGAAAATGGCCGCGCAGCGTGCGCTCGATCCCCTGCTTCAGGGTCACATCGGCCATGCCGCAACCGTGGCAACCGCCGCCGAACTGCAATACGACGATGCCATCCGCGTTCGCTTCGACCAGTTTCACCCGGCCGCCGTGCGCGGCGATCTGCGGATTGATCTCGCTGTCGAGCACGTACTGCACACGGGCTGCAAACGGCGAGTTCGCGTCGGGCACACTGCCCTTGATCCGCGGCGCGCGGATCGTCAACTGACCGCCGGTTGGGTTCACCTGATAATCGACTTCGGCATCTTCCAGATATTCCGTGCTGGCGGCGTCGATATAGATATTGAAGCCCGTGCAATCGATGCTCAGCTCGTCGCCGGCTAGATCGCCCGTTTCGCAATACTCGAGCACGCAATCAGCCTTGGGTGTACCCGCGTTGACCGCCTTGATGCGGACGCCGAGCCCGGCGATGTCCTGCTGCCCGACCAGGTGACGGAAATAATTCTGCGCGGCTGGTGAAATAAGGATCATGGTGAGTGCGTCTTCTGCGTTGGATCGAATATGGACCATTATAGTCCTCATTCAACGCCGATGGCATGAACGGGCAGTCTCCAGGCACGGCGTGATTCATCGCACCTTCTTCGAACCGATCAGCGTGGGCGCAACCTTGCGCCCGGTGGCAAAGTTGCGCGTTTGGTGTTGCAATGGGGCGTGCCTCATTGGAGCGACAGCAACATGCCCGACACAAAAATCCGCCTTAAAGTGCTGCTTGCGCAAAAGTGTACTACGCTGAAAGGTATACAAAATGCCACCTCGCCCGGGCAGGCGGACGAATTGCTGGCATTGCTGCCCGACTGGAAATTCGGGCCGAAGAGAGCGGATATCCGCAAGCAATTCCGCTTCCCCGATTTCGCCCAGGCACTCGCCTTCGTCAACGCACTCGGCTGGGTCGCCGAGCGCGAGAATCACCATCCCGATCTGGAACTCGGCTGGGGCCGCGTGCTCGTGCGCTTCTGCACGCACGACGTCGGCGGCTTGTCGCGCAACGATTTCATCTGCGCGGCGAAAACCGAAGCGTTGCTCAAAGCGTAGGCATTTGCCGCGGCCAGCGATAACGCGAAACACCTCAGCGCAGCTTGCCCTTTCTCGACACCCCGCGCGGCAACCCGTCCAGCACGGCGGCCAGATCCGGCGACAGCGGTGCGGAGAAACTGTGGCTCTTGCCGTCCAGCTCGAACTCGAAACGCGCGGCGTGCAGAAACAGGCGCTTCAGGCCCACGCCGCGCATGTTCTGGTTGAAGCCGCGCTCGCCGTATTTTTCATCGCCGGCGAGCGGATGTTCGATATGCTGGGCATGCACGCGGATCTGATGCGTGCGCCCGGTGAACAAGGTCACCTCGGCCAGGCTCGCATCGGCAAAAATATCGATGATGTGAAAACGCGTGAGCGAGGGTTTGCCATCGTCGGCCACGCGCACCATGCGCTCGCCGCCTTGCAGAATCGATTTGCGCAGCGAGGCCTTGACGTCGAATTTCGCCTTGTGCGTGTGCCCCTTGAGCAGGGCTAGGTATTGCTTGGTCGTCGCGTTGTCGCGGATCAGCGCCTGCAGGCCGGTCAACGCCGGGCGCCGACGCGCCAGTACGAGCAGGCCGCTGGTATCGCGGTCGAGCCGGTGCACAAGTTCCAGCGTATCGCCCGGACGCGCGGCGCGCAGCAGTTCGATCGCACCGAACGTGACACCGCTGCCGCCATGGCTGGCGACGCCGGAGGGCTTGTCGAGCACGAGGAAATCGCGATCCTCGAAGATGATCGCGCGCTCAACCTGTTCGATCTGTGTCTTGGGCGGCGCGCCGCTGTCGTGAGGTTCACCCATGCGCACCGGCGGAATGCGCACTTGGTCGCCAGCGGCCACGCGCGTGTCGGCTTTCGCGCGCTTGCCGTTGATGCGCACTTGACCGGTGCGCAAAATACGGTAGATCAGGCTTTTCGGCACGCCCTTGAGCTGGCCGCCTAGGAAATTGTCGATGCGCTGGCCATCACGGTCCTCGGCGACCTGAACCATGCGCACACCGGGGCCAGGCCGGCTTTCCGCTGTGCTTTCGAGATTTGGTCTTGCAAGATTCATCGAAGTTCGCGCAATCGTTGGAAAAAGTGCAGGCTTGTTGTTACACTCGAAAGGTACAACGCGTCATAAGCCGGCTTTGCCGGCAGTTACGACGCACTCGACCGCAACGCCCCTCGGGCGCTGGCCGGAACTCCAGTGGAGCCTCCCAAGCCGCACGCGGCAATCGTAACGGTTCGAGTCGAGAATTACCCGCGGCCTGTACGGCAACGGGGGTTCCGGTTGTACATGGGCAGTGGATTACCGCCAGGCGCGAATGGTCGCGCCGGCTTTGAATAAAGCGCTCCCGCGGACGCGAACCATCGCCCGCGGTCGACGCGAATCGGCGCCGTCGCCCTGCTTTGGGGCTGACGGCTGCAGGTTCGCGACGCGAATGCGGTAGAGCGCATTGAGGATATAAAAATGAAACGCATGTTGATCAACGCAACTCAGCGTGAAGAGTTGCGCGTGGCTATCGTCGATGGCCAGGCTCTGTACGATCTCGATATCGAGATACCGTCGAAAGAACAGAAAAAGGCCAATATCTACAAAGGCCGCATCACCCGCGTCGAGCCCTCGCTCGAAGCCTGCTTCATCGACTACGGCGCCGAGCGTCACGGCTTCCTGCCGATGAAGGAAATTTCGCGCGAATATTTCCT
>JAYTQX010000149.1:0-2070 GCA_043746455.1 Pseudomonadota bacterium | reverse complement strand
GGTAGTAATTGGCGACCTTGGCGCAAACGGCGCCGTGGGTCAGGGGGTTGGCTTTCGAACCCCTTACGGCGATGACCTGATCGTCGGCGACGGTTACCGCAAGGCTACAGGTGTCCGGACAATCGAGGGGGCAGACACTCGCCTTTTCCACGTTCACGATGGCGTACTCGCTGTATGCGACCGCGACAGGTTAACCCAGCCTGCGGAGAACTCATAGCTCGTACCAAATCGCTCGGCAGGACCGGTCACGGCGGTGCGCAGAGTGCAGTTCGCGGGTTTGCAGCACTGTTCTTTGCTGCCAGATCTTGACATCGATGCGCTCGCTTCCTGGCAGAATACGCCTTTCAATCCTGAAGCGGCGAGGTTGCCCATGATTACCTTGTATCATCGTCCCAAGACGCGCTCGTCACGCTTCATTTTCTTGCTCGAGGAACTCGAAGCGCCCTACGAGATTAAGCTCGTGACGACGCGAACTCGTGACGGCACCGGCGCAGTGGACCCGGCGAATCCACATCCCCACGGCAAGGTACCGGCGATCTCGGACGACGGCGTCATCGTGTTCGAATCACCTGCCATCGCGCTCTACTTGACCGATAAGTTCCCGAAGAACCATCTCGGGCCGCTGGTCGGCGAGCGCGACCGCGGCACGTATCTCGCGTGGCTCAGTTACTACACCGGCGTCTTGGAACCCGCGTTCATGTCCAAGTTCATGAATGCGGAGGTACCCCGCGCCACGGCTGGTTGGGTTCCTCTGGAAGAAGCGATGCCAGCGGTCCTAAAGGCGCTCTTCCCCGGGCCCTACCTCCTCGGCGAGCGCTTCAGCGCCGCGGACGTGCTTTACGGCACGATCTTCGCAATGTTCGGGCAAAGCCCGGTGATGCCGAAGTCGACCGTCATCGACGAGTATGTCAAAAGGGTTGTCGCGCGGCCCGCTTCGGTCCGGGCACAGGCGCTCGACAGCGGCTGACGCAAGCCGCGCGCACAACGTTCGTTTGCTCTGAGTTACCAGCAACACTTTGCCAATCAATCCTTGCGAGGAATGCCATGGCCTTTTCGCTCTATGCAGCCACTATCCCGGCCTATCAACAGATCTTGCAAGCCGTTTCGGGCCTGCTCAGTACGGCGGAAGCCTTTTGCACGGAGAAGGGGATTGCTCCCGACGATATCATTCAGGCGCGCCTCGCCGCGGACATGCTGCCGTTCGCCTATCAGGTGAAGTCGACCGCCGTGCACTCGATCGGCGCCATCGAGGGTGTGCGCCGGGGTGTCTTTACTCCCGATATGACGCCGCCTCCGGAGAATTTCGCGGCGCTCCAAGCGCGGATCGCCGCAACGCTCGCCGCGCTCGAGGCGATTGAGGCGGCCGAGGTCGATGCTTTTCTCGGCCGCGACATGCGTTTTGCGTTCGGCGAGCGCCAAATCGAGTTTACCGCCGAGAATTTCCTGCTCTCCTTCTCGCAGCCTAACTTCTACTTTCACGCGACCACAGCCTACGCGATCCTGCGCTGGAAGGGCGTGCGCCTCGGCAAGCGCGATTACATAGGCAAGCCGCGCGCGAAGCGCTGACGAATTGAGAAGCGCTATTGACAGTTAGCCGACCAAGGTGTGGCTGCCGCGATTGGAGCGTCTCGGCCGGCCATGAAAAAACCAGGGGGAAAAGTTTATGGACAAATTTGCATCCTTGATTTGCGGTGCTTTGCTCGCGGTGAGCCTGGGCAGCGTAGCAACGCCATGCTCTGCCGGCGACAACACAGTCGCGAGTAAAGAGTAAGGCGAGCATCGATGCGCATGAAGCGCAATTCACGCGCAAGGACGGATCGGAATTTGAGCTGGTTGTTCGTGTCACCGCTGTGTATAGAAAACTGCACGGGCGATGGCTGATCGATCAGGAACACGTGTCGGTACCCGTCGACATCGACACTCTAAAACCGGATCTGCTATCGAAGTGGTAGGCATTGGCGCCAAGGCGCGTTGCCGACCCGTCGCTTGCGACTTATTAGCTGGCCAGGCAATCCAATTGCGCGCGCGGTCCGCTCGTGCAGATCTTTGAGTCTCCGGTAACAGCGGCAC
>JAYTQX010000148.1:0-12324 GCA_043746455.1 Pseudomonadota bacterium | reverse complement strand
CAATGCCGGCGAGCAGGGCGGCGTGACGGATGCGTTGCTGGCGGTTTGGCGAACGCATATCACTTGCCCTCGCAGACGTTGGCGTCGTTGCTATCGAGGAACGGCGTCTGCGGGCATTCCACGTAGCGCAGATGGCTTCCCTGCGGCGCGAGCTGGTCCGCGCGCATCGCCGCCGGCGCGTTCGCGATCTTGCCGCCCAGCGCGACACCGGCGTTGTACAGGCCGAGGAAGCTGACCATGTCGTCCTGATCCACACCATCGCCGGAGACGCCTATGCCGCCGACGAGGACGCTGCCGCGATAGATCGGCACGCTGCCGGGGAAGATCTGGATGCCGTTGGGCAGACGCGGTATACCCGTACAGTTTTGCGCAACGTCACCGAGCGTCGGCAGCGTCATACCGTTGAGGGACACGGTGAAATGATTCACCGGTGCGGGCAGCGGCACGTTCTGCAGATAAAAGGCCAGGTGCAGCGCAAGCCGGTTGTAGACCAGATCCAGTTGCTGACCGACCTGGAACGGGCTCCATTGCGCCAGTGGAAAACTGAAAGGTCCGGGTGGATTGCCGTCGATGCCGTCCGGATAGAACGGCCGCGCCATATTGCCGCCGGCTCGGTCGGTAAAGGCGATGGCGCCGTCGCCGAGCGCATTCGGCAGGCCGAGAAAGCTGCGCACGCGGGTGATGTAATCGCCCAGATGGCTGACCGTCACGGTGGTTAATGCGACGTTGCCGGCCGCTGCATTTACGCTGTCGGAAAGATAATCGGCAGCGGCCATCGTCATCAGCGGCGTCGGCGCCGTGGCCGCCGCAAGATCGCCTGCGGCGTAGGCGCCGGAATTGAACGCGGCGGTGCGCGCCTTTTGCAGCGACACATCGGTGCCGAACACGGGCGCGTCGCGCGTACGCGCGATCGCGAGCGCGACGCCGTTGGTGTCGACGATCGAAACAGACACGCGTGCCTGACTGCCGAGCGGATTGCGAATCTGCGCGCGCGCGCGATTGGCGATCATCAGCGCCTGCTGCATCAGCGTTTGCACTTCGGTCGCGCCAAGCGCGTTGCTGCCATCGGTGCCCGCGATCGGCGGGTAGCGGTTGTTGCCGCTGCCGTCGTCGAGCACGAAGGCGTCCAGTCCGGGATACAGGCTCGTATCCGGACGGATGCCGGAACCGGTCTGTCCGAATGCGGTGCCGGTCAGAATCGCGTTGCCGTCGTAATAACCCGGCACTTGCATCAGCTTGCCGGTCAATGCGGAATAGGGCGGCGCGCTTGCGGGCGAGACTGCCAGGCCCGTGTATTCCACGTCGCTGAAACGCAGCGTGATGCCACCAGCGGTGATTGTGTCGGCGCGGCGATCCGTCGGCGCACCGTAGCCATAGGTGCCGGCCATCGCAATGTATTCGTCGATGTTGCGGTCCTTGTCCTCGACTTTCGCGTCCAAACCGTAGATGCCATCGGCGCTCACGCCGATTCCGCCAACCGGGGTTCCACTTTTATACAATGGGAAACCGCCCGGATCGGCCGACAATCCGAGCGGCGACCGGTGCGGTCCCGCGCCGACCCCGGCGCTGTCGGCGAAGCGCCGGGAGAGGTCGGAGCAGGGCAGTTGCGAGAACTGCACGCCGAACAGCGGCCCGGCGGGCGTGCCCAGGTCGCCCGGATTGAAATGCTCCTGCACGATCTGACTTGCGGTACGCGTCGTGAACGCATTGCCCTCGGACGAGAGATACGCACCGGTCACGGCCTTGGCGATCGCGGCAAGCTCGCTGGGCACCTGCAGGTTTTCCAGGCCGCCGCTCACGCCGCGCTGCGAGGATATCGTGGTCAGCGCCGGCGCACCTGTCATCTTGTAGACGGCGAGCACATTGCCGACGCGGTCGATCACCGCGATGACCGCCGGCTTGCCCTGCGCCTGCGCCTCGGCTGCCGCTTGCGCGATGACGATCTGTACGTCCGCCTGGGTGAGGAAGGACGAGGCGTTCGCGCACGAACCCGTGCAGCCGGAATCGGGCGTCGTTTGCGGCGGCGGTGGCGAGGTACCCACGGAACTGCCCGAATTGCTGCCGCCACTGCACGCGCATAGCGTCAGCGAAATGGCGAGAAACAACCAGAGCAGTCGTGCATTCCGCATCGCATCTCCCTCCGAACGCGAATCGAATGTAGCCATCCGCACTGTAGCTGTCCGCTGCGGCTGCCTTCCCTGAGATCGATCATAACGCAGCCGCTGCGCGTTTGGTGTGATGCAATGCTGCGCGGCCCGTAATGCACCGCGATTTGCCATTGCCTGCGCTTGTACCTGCGAAAATCAGCGCCCGGTGGTATCGTTCGACGTCGCCCGAAGCGTTGCAACGATGACTGAGCCGATCCCGCACGAAGACCATTTGATCTGGATTGATCTGGAAATGACCGGACTCGATACCGATCAGGATTCAATCCTCGAAATAGCTACATTAATAACCGATAAATCATTGAATATTTTAGCTTATGGACCTGAGTTTGCGATCGTCCAACCACTCGATCGGCTGCAGGCGATGGACGAATGGAATCGCCATCAGCACGGCAAGAGCGGACTGTGGCAACGGGTACTCGACTCGACCGCGGACGTAGCCACGGCCGAGGCGGCAACGATGGACTTCCTCACGCGCTGGGTGCCGGCTGGCAAGTCGCCGATGTGCGGCAACTCCATTTGTCAGGACCGCCGCTTCCTGCACCGGCTGATGCCGCGCCTGGAACGTTTTTTCCACTATCGAAACCTCGACGTGTCCACGATCAAGGAACTCGCGCGGCGCTGGGCACCGGAGGTGTACAAGGGCTTCAACAAGGAATCCACGCATACCGCGCTGTCGGATGTGCGCGACTCGATCGAGGAATTGCGCTACTACCGTCGTTTCATGGGGGCACTTGCGGGCGAGGGATGAAGGGCTGCGGAAGTGCGCGGACGAGCTCAGCGCAAAGTTGTAACTTGCCCGCGTCGCCCGTATCATGCGCGACCTTCGATCGACCGATCGACGCATCTGGAGAGGTGGCAGAGTGGTCGACAAAATCGCCGGGAGCGATTTTGGACAGCCGAATGGCTGGCCCGGAGCGCGTAGCGAGTAGGGCGAGTCTCAGGATGAGACGAGCAATGTACCGGCAAGCCTGACCAGCTTGCAGCAAGATCGGATAACGGAGAGGTGGCAGAGTGGTCGATTGTACCTGACTCGAAATCAGGCGTACGTGTGAACGTACCGTGGGTTCGAATCCCACCCTCTCCGCCAGACATGAAAAGGGGCCATCGGCCCCTTTTTCATGTCTGATGGTGAGCGATGGTTGGACGAACCCACTCGGTTGACTCAGGGCGTCCCGCCCTTCGCTCTGCGGGCCATCGGCTGCGCGATGTTCGCTTCGGCTCCTGCCTCCGTAGTGACAAAATCGTCGGGAACGATTTTGGACGGCCACGGTGGCCCTCGCGTAGCGAGGGTGAGTCTCAGGATGAGACGAACAATCCCCCCTCACCAAGTTCGCTAATTCGCTAAACTGCGTGCTCTTGTTTCTTTGAGCACCCGCATGACCGAACTTTCCACCCCCATTTCCATCGGCGAGTTGATTGACAAAATCACGATCCTCGAAATCAAGTCCGCGCATATACACGACGCCGCCAAGCTTGCGAACGTACGTACAGAACTTGACCTGCTCAACAGCACCTGGAATGCACATCCGGCAGCGCGCGTCGACATCGGCCCGGAGCGTGCGCAGTTGAAGGCGGTGAACGAAGCATTGTGGGATATCGAGGATCGCATCCGCCTCAAGGAAAAGGCGCAGGCGTTCGATGCGGAGTTCATCGAGCTGGCGCGTTCGGTATATTTTCGCAACGACGAGCGTGCTGCGGTAAAACGCGCGATCAACCTCAAGCTGGGCTCGAAGCTGGTGGAAGAGAAGTCGTATCAAGACTACCGAACCGCAAAACCGGTGTGATGACGATATGAGAGTCGGGATCATCCTTCTGTTCCTGGTAGCGGCTCTGGCGACATCGCTGGTATCGGCTGCCGATTTTCGTGAATCGGACCGTGATCATGCGTACACCATGCTGCGCGATGTGCGACTGGAGATCGAGCAGAAGTATTTTGATCCGGCGCTCAAGGGGATCGATATGGCCGCCAACGCCGAGGTTGCCAAGACGCGGATCGCGAAGGCAACGTCGATCGGCGAGGCGTTCGCCGCCATCGCCCAGTTCGTATTGGAATTGGATGACTCGCACACATTCTTTGTCCCGCCTTGGCAAACAACCGTCGTCGACTACGGGTGGAGCATGGAAATGGTCGGTGAGGCCTGCTACGTGGTGCGCGTAAAACCAGGGAGCGACGCGGCCCGTCAAGGCGTCACGCGAGGCGACGCCGTAAAGGCTGTCAATGGCTTCCGTCCGACGCGCGATACCTTTTGGCGTCTTGAATACCTGTTCCGGATGCTGCGTCCCCAGCCCGGGCTGCATGTGGAATTGGCGACTTCCAAGGGCGCGCGCGAACTCGATCTGGCGGCAGAGGTGCGTCAGCGAAAGAAGGTCGTGGCGCTCACCGGTGCGGACAGCAGCTGGGATATCGCGCGTATGAACGACGAGCGGGCAAAGGAATCGCGCGAGCAGCAACCAGCAGTGGTTGAAGTGGGTAAGCAGGTCCTTGTTGTACGCTTGCCTACCTTTGCCATTGATGAGAGCGCAATCCGCCAAGTTTTGCATCGTGCGCACGGTTACGAGACGCTGATTCTTGACCTGCGCGGCAATCGTGGCGGGCCCGTGGTGGCTTTGCAGACACTCCTCGGGGGTCTCTCTGCAACCGACATAAACATCGGGTCCTTGAAGGAGCGCGCGCACACCACACCCCTCCTCGCCAAGGGTGTTGGAAAAGATGCATTCGCCGGGCGAGTCTTTGTGCTGGTCGATGCCGAGTCTGCCTCGGCTTCTGAACTGTTCGCGCGCACCGTACAGCTGACCGAACGCGGAACCGTGATTGGAGACCGCACCGCCGGCGCAGTCATGACTGCCCAATACAACCCTTTACTGGTAAGTCACGGCGAGAACGTCATCGTTTACGGCGCTCTGGTAACGACAGCCGATGTAATCATGTCCGACGGCGGGCGCCTCGAAAAGAAAGGGGTAACTCCGGATTTCATAGTTCTGCCGACTGTCGAGGACTTGGCGGCGGGCCGTGATCCTGCTTTAGCGCAGGCCCTCAAGTTTGCCGGACAATCTCTGGATGCCTCGGCAGCAGGCGCTCTGTTGCCAAAGGAATGAGACAATCGAGCGAGGCAACACTCCCGGCGTCCGCTGAATTCGAGCGCACTACGTGTCATGGGACAAATCATGCCAAATACCCGCCCTACCAATAGCCGAGCACACGGGCTCGCTCTGACAGCGATCGTCATCGTTCTGCTGCTCGGGTTGCCCTTCGCCGTCTGGCTGGATGTGCACAACCTCACCGAGAATGCGCTGCGCCGCCAGGCCAACGATCTGAATTCGGTGATCACCAGCGTGCGCAGTTATTACGCCAAGAATGTCGTCAGCCGCGTGCTCGCGTCGCCCGGATCGACCAAGGTCACCAACGATTACGAATCGGTGCCTGGGGCAATTCCGATACCGGCGACGCTTTCCCTTGAACTCGGCAAGGTCATCAGCGAGCAGCAGAAAAGCATCGATTACCGCTTCGTATCGGACTATCCGTTCAAGAATCGGGCGCCGCATGATCTGGACACGTTCGAGCAGCACGCGCTGACGGCGTTGCGCGAGGACCCGCACGCGTCGCTGCGCGACGTCGAAAATTCGCTGTTCAGCGTTCGCGTCCGTGCGGTCGAGCCGATCGTCATGGGCGCGGCCTGCGTGGCTTGCCACAACACGCATCCGGAAAGTCCCAAGCAGGACTGGAAGGTCGGCGATGTGCGCGGCATCCAGGAAGTGAGCATCGCGCAGCCTTTCGCGGCCAACATCTTCTCGTTCAAGTATCTGCTGATGTATTTCGTTCTGATGGCGGCCACCGGGGCGACGTTCCTTCTGTTGCAGCGGCGTCAGGCCGCGCAGATCACCGCGATGAATGGCGAACTCGAGACCGCCAACGATTTCCTCGCCTCGCTGTCGATCAAGATATCGCGCTATCTGTCGCCGCAAATCTATAAAAGCATTTTCAGCGGGCAGCGCGACGTCGTCGTCCATACCGAGCGCAAGAAACTCACGATCTTCTTTTCCGATATCAAGGATTTCACCGCCACCACCGAGCGCCTGCAACCCGAGCAGATCACCCTGCTGCTCAACGAATATTTCACCGAGATGTCCGCCATCGCGCTGCGCTATGGCGGCACGATCGACAAGTTCGTCGGCGATGCGATGCTGATTTTTTTCGGCGATCTGGAAAGCAAGGGCGAGGCAGAAGATGCGATGGCCTGCGTGCGCATGGCAATCGACATGCAGCATCGCGTTGCCGAGCTGAATACGAAATGGCGCAACGAAGGCGTGGAATATCCGTTCCGCGTGCGCATGGGCATCAATACCGGTTTCTGCAATGTCGGCAATTTCGGCAGCGCCGATCGCATGGACTACACCATCATCGGCGCGGAAGCGAATCTGGCGGCGCGTCTGCAACAGATTGCGGAACCCGGACAGCTCATGATCCGCTATGAGACGTATGCGTTGGTGCGCGGCATCCTCGCGGCGCATCCGTTGCCGCCGATCACGATGAAGGGCATCAGTCGCGAAATCATTCCGTACGTGGTCGACGGATTGCTCGATGCGGCAGGCAAAACAAGCGCGATTTTCAGCGAACACGCCAGCGGGGTTGATTTCTACCTCGACCCGACCATGCTCGACGCGCGCGAGACCGAGCATATCCGCGGCGTGCTGCAGCGGGCGCTCGAAACACTATCCAGGAGGTCGTAATCAGCCGTCGCAGGGGAATTCGTTCACCCGTTGCGCATATGCGCGGCAAATGCGTCGAAACGTTCGATCACGGCTTCGGTCTCGATTAGATCCATCGCGCCCGGATATTCGAGCTTGGCTCCCCAAGGTAGTTCCGCCGCCGGCTTGCCGCGAAACTTGCGCGCGGCGGCATCGTAGCGATCCACGCACCAGCGCCGGTCGGAGTAGGGGCCGGAGCGCGCGGGATTACTCGCCGCGTGCAGACCGAGTACCGGCGTGCCGACCGCGTTGGCCATATGCATCGGGCCGGAATCCGGACTCAGGATCAAGTCTGCTCGGCGCGCCAGGGCGAGGAACTGCTTGAGCGTGTCCTTGCCGATCAGATCAAGAAGTGGACGTTTACACTCTGCTGCAATCGCCGCACCGAAGTCGCGCTCGAAAGCGCTGGGGCCGCCGCAGAGCAGGACGCGCCAGCCCTGAGTCGCGGCATGATCCATCACCGCGGCGTAACGCTGCGCCTGCCAGTTGCGCAGCACGTGGCTGGAACAAGGACTGACCAGCAAGGTGCGTGTCCCGCCAGGAAGATGTTGAGCGGCGAAGTCTTGGGCCTCGGGTGGAATCGGTATATCCCAGCGCACTTCGGTCTGTCGCAGACCGAGCGGTTCGAGAAAACTCGCCATCGCATCGAGTACATGTTCGCCGCTGCGCGCGGCGATGCGCCGATTCACGAACCAGCCGTGCAGGTCCTTCGCGCGCGCCGTGTCGTAGCCGATGCGCAGCGGCGCGTGCACCAGTGCGCTGACCGCATTCGCGCGCAGTGCGACCTGCATATGCAGCAAGGCGTCGAAGCGGCGGCCGGCCAGTTGCGCGCGCAGATCGCGAAACCCGCGCCAGCCTTTGCCCTTGTCGAAGACCAGAAACTCCACACCGGGCAGGTCGCCGACGAGGCGCGACTCGAGTTTGCCGACGATCCACGTGAGCCTGGTATCTGGCCAGCACGCTTGCAGGGTGCGGATCATCGGCACCACGTGGGTCACGTCGCCGAGCGCCGAGGTGCGCAGCAGGCACAGCGATCGCGGTGGACGGTCGATGGAAAACTCGGTTTCCGGCATCGGGCGTATTGAACTCAGGCTTGTTAAACTGCAACTCTTGACAGGGTGAGAGGAAAGGCAGCGCTTTTGCGACCCTCATGGCCAAAGTGGACGCCATCGAGACTCATCAACAGGTCACCGGCGACGGTGCGATTCTGTTCGATAAGGCGTGCGTGCAACAAGCTAGCACGTTCGATCCGGCGTGGTTCGAGCCGGCCCATTGGAGCGCGCGCGGCTTGGCGACGACCGAATCCGGCGGTCGCGGCGCCGTCACCTACGCGCAGACACCCCATGGCAACTGGGTTCTGCGCCACTACCGCCGCGGCGGTATGGTGGCGCGTGTGATGGGCGACCGCTATTTGTGGAGCGGTGCGGAGCAGACGCGCAGTTTCGTCGAATTCCGGCTGCTTGCCGAGCTTGCGCAGCGCGGCTTGAACGTGCCGCGTCCGGTGGCGGCGCGCTACCGCCGCAACGGCGTGCACTACCGTGCCGATCTGATCACACTGCAGATCGCGGACGCACAGACCCTGGCGCAACGCGTGGCGCGGCAGGGGATGGATGCGGTCGCCGCGCAGCGCGTTGGCGCCGCCGTCGCGCGTTTGCATGCGGCCGGTGCGTTTCACGCCGATCTCAATGCGCATAACGTGCTGCTGTGTCCTAACGGTGTCTGGTTGATCGATTTCGATCGCGGCGAGTTGCGTGCGCCGCAGCGCGCCTGGCAGTTGGCCAATCTCGCGCGTCTCAAACGCTCCCTGCTCAAGCTCGGTACCGCGCGCGACGGCGAAGCGACATTCGAGCGCGAGATCTGGCAGCCACTGATGGCGGCGTACGAACGTGGCCTCGATGGGGCTGCGACGACGCCGGCCGGGGCGCATTGATGCAACTGAGCCTGCGTTTTCTCGGTGTCGGCTCCGCGGCGGCGGTCGATCTCGGATCGTCCGGCGCGGTGCTCGAACGCGACGGCGAGCCGCTGTTGCTGATCGATTGCGGTCCGGAAACCCTGACCCGTTACCTCGATGTATACAATGCGGCGCCGCGCGCGATCTACATCACGCACACGCACATGGATCACGTCGGCGGTCTGGAGCGCCTGTTCTATCACGCCTATTTCGATGCGGCGCTGAAAGGGCAGGTGCGCATCTATGCGCATGCCGCACTGGTGCCGCATCTGCAGACGCGCGTGGCCGATTATCCGAGCGTGCTCGCCGAGGGCGGCGCGAATTTCTGGGATGCGTTTCAGCTCATCGCGCTATCGCGGGGTTTCTGGCACGAAGGCTTGTGGTTCGACGTATTCGCCACACGCCATCATCTGCCGATGACTTCGTTCGGCCTCGCCCTGCGCGGTGCGTTCGCGTGGACCGGCGATACGCGGCCGATTCCGGAGATGCTCGCACATTACGCGGGCAGCGGCGAACTGGTGGCCCACGATTGCGGGCTGCAAGGCAATCCCTCGCACACCGGTCTGGACGATCTGGAGCGCGAATATCCGCCGGATCTGCGCTCGCGTCTGCTTATCTACCATTACAATAGCGTGGCGGACGGTGCGGCAATTGCCGCATGCGGTTATCGCGTGGCGCGGCGCGATGAGCGCATTGCATTGCCGGCGCCGCATCCCGATATCGTATTGGCGCAAGCAAAGACCTGAGCAGCGATGGGCGGCAATATTCCAGTACAAGTCATCCCGGCGCCGCGCGACACATTGTCGCGGCCGCTGCGCGATCTGCGCATCTCGGTCATCGATCGCTGCAATTTCCGTTGCCCCTACTGCATGCCGGAAGACCAGTACGCACACGACTATGTGTTCCTGAGCAAGGCCCAGCGCCTGCGCTTCGAGGAGATCGAGCGCCTCACGCGCGCGTTCGTGAGCCTTGGTGTGCGCAAGCTGCGTCTGACCGGCGGTGAGCCGCTGCTGCGCCGCGACCTGCCGCAACTGGTGCAGCAGCTGGCGCGGATTCCGCGGGTGGACGATATCGCGATGACCACCAACGGCGTGTTGCTGCCGAAATTCGCCCAGTCCTTGCGCGATGCCGGTCTGCAGCGCCTGACCGTGTCGCTGGATACGCTTGATGTGGAGACGTTTCGCAAGCTGTCCGGCGGGCGCGGCGAAGTAAGCGAAGTGCTGGCGGGCGTTGCCGCCGCCGAGTGCGCCGGTTTTCGCCAGATCAAGTTCAACTGCGTGGTCATGCGTGGCGTCAACGACGTGCAGGTGTTCGACCTCGTCGAACGTTTTCGCGGCACGCCGCATATTGTGCGCTTCATCGAGTACATGGACGTCGGCACGGTCAATCACTGGAACAACCAGACCGTCGTGCGCAGCGCGGAATTGATCGAGCGCATCGGCGCACGCTGGCCGCTGGCGGCGCTCGAAGCCAATTATCGCGGCGAAGTCGCCGAGCGTTATCGCTTCGTCGACGGCGCCGGCGAGATCGGCTTCATCAGTTCCGTCTCGCAACCGTTCTGCGGCGATTGCGCACGCGCGCGTCTGTCGGCGGACGGCAAATTGTATACCTGCCTGTTCGCGCGCTCGGGGCACGATCTGCGCACGGCGCTGCGCGACGGTGCCAGCGATGAGCAACTCGCGACCTTGATCTCGACACGTTGGCAGCAACGTGCGGATCGCTACAGCGAGCAACGCGCGCAATTGCGCGCGCAGGGCGAGACCCAACATGTGGAAATGTTCGCTGTGGGTGGGTGAGGCCGAGCGCTGGCGCGATGCGTTGAAGCGCATCGCGTGCGAGGCCGAACGCCCGCAGCAGGATGCGAAGGGCAGGGTTGCTTGGCGAGGCCGTGGACCGCCGAGCTTTGCAACATGCAGCGAGGCGAAGCCGGGCGAAGACAGTCCAGTATCGAAATGAGCAATCGAAAAAATATACTTAGCCACATCGATGCGCAAAACCACCCACGTATGGTCGATGTCGGTGCCAAAGCCGTGACGGCGCGCTCCGCGACTGCACAAGCGATTGTGCGTTTTCCCAAAAACGTCGCCACGGCGCTACGCGCCAACGACATGCGCGCAAAAAAAGGTCCGGTGGTCGATACCGCGATCATCGCTGGAACGCTGGCGGTAAAGCGCACGCACGAACTGATTCCGTTCTGCCATCCGCTGTCGATCGAGCGCTGCGATTTTGCGATCGAATTCGTTTCCGATAGCGAACTGGCGATACGCTGCGAGGTCGCCGTTGCGCACAAGACCGGCGTCGAGATGGAAGCATTGACGGGCGCCAGCATCGCGGCGCTCACGGTCTACGATATGTGCAAGGCGCTGTCGCACGAGATCGTGATCGCCGATTTGCGTCTCATCGAAAAATCCGGCGGCAAGCGTCTGGTGCGCAAGGGAAAAGTGATTGCATGAATTTCAGGGTGTTGTACTTTGCCTCGCTGCGTGACCAGGCCGGTTGCGACGCTGAACGAGTGGACTCCGCCGCATTCGACGCGAGTGTGTTGTACGCGGGATTGCGCGCAAGGCACGGCTTCTCATTGGGTCAGGACCGCTTGCGCGTAGCGATCAATGGCGATTTTGCGCCCTGGGATCGCCCGCTCAGCGACGGTGACGAGATCGTTTTTCTACCGCCGGTTTCTGGTGGCTGACGGCGTGACAAAACTGCGATGAGCCATTTCTCGCTCGCCGAACAGCCGATCGATGTCGCTGGTCTTGCGCGCGAACTCGCGAATGGTGCGGCGGGCGCGAGTGTGAGCTTCGAAGGCTGGGTGCGCGATCACAACGACGGGCGCGCAGTCAGCCGACTCGATTACCAGGCCTACGCGCCGCTCGCGCAAGCCGAGGGCGAGCGCATCCTTGCCGAGGCGCGCGCGCGCTTTGCGATTGTCGACGCGCGCTGTGCGCATCGCGTCGGCGCGCTGGCGATCGGCGATCTCGCGGTCTGGGTCGGTATCAGTGCCGCACACCGCGGCGCGGCATTCGACGCTTGCCGTTTCATCATCGACGAAGTGAAGCGGCGCGTGCCGATCTGGAAGAACGAGCACTACGCCGAGGGCGAGTCGGGCTGGCTGCACCCTGACAACACGCCAGTTGAGTGAGTCCCTCACATTGGCTGTTCCGTTTATCCGGATTTGCTTGTTTGGAGTTGCGGTGTCTTGTATTCTGCGCGACCCTTCAAGGGTGCGGAGAGGTGTCCGAGCGGTTGAAGGAGCACGCCTGGAAAGTGTGTAAGCGGCTTATACCCGCTTCGCGGGTTCGAATCCCGCCCTCTCCGCCATTGGTTTTTTTTGGAATGACTTTGCAGGGCGGGAGTCGAACCCGCGAAACATAAAGTGACGGGTTCGACAGATCGGCAGGAAAGCCGATCTGCACGGCGGAGCCGCCCGTAGGGCGAGGTACAGGACGTGCCGAGTGCATC
>JAYTQX010000147.1:0-11202 GCA_043746455.1 Pseudomonadota bacterium | reverse complement strand
AGTTGTCGTTGAGATAGTAGACGCCCGAGGCTTCGCCGCGGCCGCGATGACTGCCGTCGTCGAGGGTGACGACGACGGCGGACTGCGATTCGAAGACGTAGCCGGAAATGCGGAACGGGACTCGCAGCCGCAATTCCTCGGTCGCGACTTCGAGCTTCAGCTGCGCCATCAGTAGTTCACTCCCCAGCCGATCAAGTGGAACGCGAAAGCAATCCATAGCACGATGAATGCCGCGAACACGAGGGCGAGACTCCACAGCTTCGCCGGCCAGCGACGGCCAGCCCCGGTCCACACCGTCTTCAGGTTCCATAGCGCCAGCAGGAAGGCGCCGATGAACGCGACGAAGCCGAACACCTGATCGAATCGCAGCACCGGATCGAACGCCGCGGTGGTCTTGTTGAGGTCGGAGAACATCGACACGATAGACACGGCCCAGGCGCCGAGGGCGAGCAGGACCAGCAGCGCGCCGATCTTGCCCGCGCGATAGGCGCGCAGTTCTTGAGGCGCGAGGTCGAGACGCGCGCGATAGCGGCGCCGCACGATCGCGGTGATCGGCCAGAACAGCACGGTCAGCAACAATATCGCCAAGCTCGTGTACAGCGCCGGCATCAGCCAGGCGCCGTTGTGCGCGGCGTCGGGACGCAGGTAGACCTCGAACGGGCCGAGCAGGCCGTAACTGAAGCGCGTGACCTGGCCGTCTTCGACCTTCGCGGCGAGCAGGTCGTGGCCATTCGCGTCCTGCCAGACGAACGGCGCGACTTCGACCCACTTGACCGGCTGGCCGTTGAGGCTCTTCGCATCCGGAACAACGAGTTCGCCCTTCGCGCCGACGGTGACTTTGGTCTGGCCGATCAGTCCGATCGCGGCGAAGAAATCGGAAAACGCGCCGCGCGAGCCTACCCAGTTGCCCACCATCATCTGCGCATGCTTCGCGGTCGCGTCGACGACGCGCGTCGTGATGCGCGGGCCCGGGAAGTAGCGGTCGGCGAAGTCGGCGAACATCGCCAGGCGCAGATGGTGCGACGCGCCCTCCTTGCCGGCGCTGTTGAACGACACGTAGAAGCCGACGTTCTCCTTCAGGAACAGATGCAGCGACGTATGGAAGTAGTTGGTGTCGCCGAGGTGGCCGATCACTTCGCGACCGTTGATGTTGGTCTCGAAGAAACCGAGTTCCATGCGGTTGAGCTGCGGCAGCAACGTCAGCGGGCTGTCGTGCATGAGCTTCGCCGTTTCCTCCTTGAGGATGCGGTTGCCGTTGTACTCGCCGTTTTGCAGGTGCGCGATCATGAAGTGCGCCATCTCTTCGGCCGGCGAGGACATAGAACCGGCGGGCGCCGGGCCGACGATCTCGAACTTCTTCGCCGGCGCCGACGCGGTGGTATATCCGGTTGACATCAGCGGCACGAGCGCCGCAGGCAGCGGCTGGCGGAACGTCGAATGGGTCATTTCCAGTGGCGCAAAGATGTGCTTGTCGACATAGTCGTCGAACGATTCGCCGGAGACGCGCTGCACGATGTAGCCGGCGAGCGACGCGCCGTAGTTCGAATACGCCGGCGTGGTGCCAGCGTCGAACACGCGCGTCGGCGTCCAGCGCTTGAGCAGCGTGACGTAGTCCGGCGCGTTCGGGTCCTCGGTGATGATGTTCTTGATCTGCTCCTCGAAGCCGGCCGTGTGCTGCATGAGGTTGCGCATCGTGATCGGCTTGCCGTCGCGCGGCGGAATCTGGAAATCGGCGTCGAGATACTTGTTGACGTCGGCATCGAGATCGATCTTGCCCTGCTCGACGAGTTGCATCACTGCGGTCCAGGTGAACAGCTTCGACACCGAGCCCACACGGAACAGCGTCAGCTTCGGATCGACCGGTTTCTTGCTCGCGACGTCGGCGTAACCGAAGCCGCGCTCGGTGAGGATCTCGCCATCCTTGACGACGGCGACGTCCGCACCGGCGATATCGCCCGTGGCCAGGGCGTAGGGCATGTAGCCGTCGAGCCAGGCATTGACGTCGTCAGCCGTGAGCGCCTTTGCAGCGGCGGCGTCGGCCGTCGTAGCGGCTGCCGGAACCGGTTCATGTGCCGGCGTGAGCGCATCGGCGGGAGCGCCGGTCTGAGCTACCGCAGCCAGCGAAAGCAAAGCCAGCAGCGTTACGCCAATAGTTCTGAAATGAATCATGGTCTCTCCTCGCGGCAGGGTCGGTTTGCGTCGGAAATTCGGCGCATCGACCTTGCGTATCTTTGAATGGATGGTCTGCGGATGATTCGTGGTACTCGTGTTTCTAGGAAAGACACGCATCGACGAGTCGTTCAAACTCCGCTCCGCCACGCATCGGATCGGCCGTCGGCAGTCCGAGACGCTTGCCTTCGCGAGCAAACAACTCGCGCGCGACGGCATCGTCGAGCTTGTCGGTATTCAGACTGACGCCCGCGCAACGAATGGCGGGATTCGTGCGTCGACCCAAGCGCAGCGTCATCTCGATCGTCTCTTCGATGCTCGGCAGCGCGAACTCTTCGTTGCCGAGCACGCGCTCGCGCGCCGGTGCGTGACAGACGACGAACACGTCCGGCTGACTGCCGTGCAACAGGCCGAGCGACACGCCGGCGTACGCCGGATGAAACAACGAGCCTTGTCCTTCGATGACGTCCCAATGTTGCGGCGACGCATCAGGACTGAGCATCTCGGCGGCGCCGGCTTCGAAGTCCGCGATCACCGCGTCCATCGGAATGCCGCTGCCGGCGATGAGGATTCCGGTTTGCCCTGTCGCGCGGAAATCGACATTGACGCCGCGCGCGGCGAACACGCGCGTCAACGCGAGCGCAGTATACTTTTTCCCCAGCGCACAATCGGTACCTACGGTCAACAAGCGCTTGCCGCTGCGCTTGCGCCCGGTGGCGATGGGGATATTGCGCGGCGGCGTACGGATATCGATCAGGCGCCGGCCCAGACGCGCCGCCGCTGCTTTCAATCGCGGCGTTTCGGTCAGGCGCATGTGCATGCCGCTGATGATGTCGAGGCCTGCCTCGAGCGCCTCAATCAATGGAGCGATCCAGTTTTCGTGGATGACGCCTCCGGAGTTGGCAACGCCGATCACCAGGCTGCGCGCGCCACGCGCGCGCGCAGCCTGTGGCGTCAGCTGCGGCAATCCGGTCGTTACGATGGCACCGCAGGACCATTCGCCGACGCAGCGATCGCCGGCCCAGTCGCAAAGTCCGAACGCGGTCTTGGCGTAGCCGGGCTCGATCGTATCGCCGAGAAACAGCAGATACGGCTGCGGCAGCGTTTCGACCGGCGATTCGCGCAGGGCTGAAGTCGCGTTCATGCTGAAGTGCTCATGCATTTGCCCATGCCGAACCTGTTTGTGCGCGGCCGGACGTTTTCTCAGAACTTCGCATCGAAGCCGATGCCGATCGTGCGCGGCTCCAGTTGCTCGGCGTCGATCTCGCTGATCGAAATCGGCACCTGCCGGATGTCTTCGCTGCGCTTCTCGGCTGTGACGATGATCGTGCCGAGCGTGGCCCGTTGGTCTGCGGCGTCGGGCTGCGTCACTTCCTGCGCTTGCGCGCTGAACGATGCGGCCAGCGCCAGCCAGATCGACTTCGACAGTACACGTTGCGGCATTGTGGTCATCACTTCTTATCCTCGGGTTTCTTTGCTTCAGGGGGCGGGAGCCCCTCTCCGCCATCCTTGGCTACTGAACCACTTGGGCTCCTGCCCGGTGTGCGTTTGGGTTCGAGCCGGCCGGTTGCGCGGCGCGCGCCCGCACAGCCACCACGCCAGTTCGATTGCATGCGCGCCACGGTACGCACCATGACGCATGATTTCAGTACGCAATCGAGCGCATTGCGCGAGCTCGCACTCAAAAATCGCGACTGACGGATATGCCAATCGTGCGTGGCTGAATGATCACTACGTTGTCTTCCATCTGCGTGGTGATCGGATTGAGCTGGGCGGCACCGCCCAGGATGATGCCGCGCTCGTTGGTCGCATTCTTGACGTAGAAATCGAGTTTCCACTGGTCATGCAGCAAGCCCGCGCGCAGATTGAGCGTGTGATAGGACGGGACTTTCGCACTCGCGGTGCTGTTGAAAGTGAAATCGCCCGTGCGCGTATCCACGAACGAATAGCTCGCACCGACGTATGCGTCCCAACCCGAGCGCAGCGTGAAGTCATAATCGCCGTTGAGGTTGTAAGTGAGTTTCGGCGCGTAGGGCAACGGATCTCCGCGCCTGCCGTTGGACGGCAATGGGGCGTCCTTGGTCAGCGCGGTGTCGTTGTAGGAAACATTCGCCGACAGCTTCAGACCACTCGTCGGGACGGCTGCGATCGTGGCCTCGAACCCATTGGCCTTGGCCTGTCCGCCGTTGCCAAGAAACACAAACGGGGTTACGACGGTGATCAGCGGAATCTTGGTCCAATCGATGTGATAGGCGGAAAGTTCAGTAATGAGACGATCATCCATTGATGTGGTCTTCAGACCCAGCTCGTAGTCGGTCAGTTGGGTCGGGCTGAAGGTCGTCGGCACATTGGGAATGGCGACTGTGACAACATTGGGGCCACCCGGTAGAAAACCTGATGCCACCCGCGCGTACAGCATGGTGTTGTCGTTGATGTGGAATTGCGGCGTCAACGAATAGGTGTTGCTGCTGTCGGCGGAGTGCTTGTCGAGCAAGACCGTCAGCGGTATCCCCCCAAATAGCAGCCCGTATCCGCTTTGGGTGTAATGCTGCTTATCATGGCTGTGACGCAGACCAGCCTCGACGTCGAAGCGATCGGTAAAGTGCCAGGTGAGGCTGCCGTAGGCCGCATAGGCGTCATAGGTGCTCGGCTGCGTGTCGCCACCGATGGGTATGCCAAACGGGGAGGTCTGCGGTGCTCCGCTGTAGTAATCGGAAGGATAAATGGTCTGCAAATTGTCGCCAGTCTCATGGGTGTAGAACACACCTCCCAGCCACTCCACCTTGTCGGACTTCGGCGATTCTAGGCGAATTTCCTGGGTACTCTTGGTCTGGGGTATGATCGAGTTCTCGAGCGTGCCGTAAGGCTGGCCATTCGCCTGCGGACCTAGAAACAGTAGCGGTGTGACGTCTGCGTTTGTTACAGCATCGAGAGTGCTGTAGCTGCTCGATGCCACCAGCTTCGACCAGCCGAAATCGGTGGTGAAGGTTGCGTTGTAAAGCCGATAACGCCCGTCGAACGCAGCGCCGCCAAGCGCGGGACCGCGTTGCTGCAGGTCGCCGTAAAGCGGTTTAAGCGTAACCGGATCCACCGCCACGGTCGAACTGCCGTCGCGATTGAGGTTTTGTGCCTGTAACGTGATGCGCAACGAGGTCTGGCTGGACGGTGTCCACAACAGAGACGCGCGACCTCCTTTTACCCGATCCTCGTTGAGGTCCGTCTTGCCTTGCCCGGCGTCGCTAATAAAACCCGGATCGGTGCGGTCGTACACATTGGCACGCAGCGCCAAGGTGTCGGTGACCAGCGGCAAGTTAACCATACCGTGCACATTCAAGCCGTTGCCGCCGCCATCAACGCTGGTGCCACCGATTTGCAGGCGTCCTGAATAATTCTCGGTGTCAGGAGGTATGGTAATGAACCGGAGCACGCCACCCAACGCGCCGGCGCCGTACAGCGTCCCTTGCGGGCCACGCAACACCTCGATGCGTTGCAGATCGGCAGGGTCAATATCCGGTGTTATTGTCGCCCCTCCCGAGAACACGCTGCTTGAGCCATAGGGGGTGTCGTCGACATAGACGCCGACCGACGCGCTGGGCTGCGCAGAGCCCGAAGCGATACCGCGTATGCTAAGTCCGGTGACGCCCGCCCCGGAAGAGACAGCGGCGAGGCCGGGAATCGCCTCGGCATAATCCTGGAAGTCCTGCAGATTTTCGCGCTGGATATCGTGATAACTCAACACCGATACCGGCAAGGGGACGTTTTGTAGCGTCTCGCTGCGCCGGTTCGCCGTGACGACGATGGTGCCAAGCTGGTCGGCCTGGGTTCTCTTCGCGTTCTCGTCGGACGGCTGAGTAGCCGGGGCAGACTGAGCGCTGCCGAGCGCGGTGGTCTGGTCGCCGTCGGGTTTGCTGGCGTCCTGCGCCTGTGCGCTGGCGACCAGCGCGAACAGTATTGCCGTTGCCAAGGTGGTCCGCTTGCACGTCGTGCTCATGACTTTTTCTCCTCGGGTTTTTTCTCGTTGGCGGGTGGCGTGCGTTTCGGCTCGAGCCATGTGCTGCCGAGCAGGCGGCGGAAATTGCCGCCGAGCACGGCCTGAATATTCACGTCGCTGTATTTGCGCCGCAGCAAGGCGGCGGTGAGGTCGTATACTTTTTTCGGATGATCGAAACCGTCGGTGTCGATCTTGTCGCGAAACGCGTATGTGCTTTTGTAACCAGCCTTGAGGCGTTCGTATTGATCCTTGGGCATGTGGTCGTAGCCCATCAGGTCGGAATCCGAACCGATGCCGACGTGTTCGATGCCGACCAGTTTGGCGACATGATCGATGTGATCGACGATGTCTTCGATCGTCGTGGGTTCCTTGTCCTTGACGAACATACGCACGCCGGTAATGCCCATCACGCCGCCTTTCGCGGCGAGATTCTTGATCGCTTCATCGGTTTTGAGACGAGGATGGTTGTTGAGCGCGCGGCAATTCGAGTGCGTGATGGCGATTGGCTTGGGCGAAAGTTCGATCGCGTCCAGCGTGGTCCGATCGCCGCTGTGCGAGACGTCGATCAGCATGCCGACATCGTTCATCGCCTTGACGATGTGCACGCCGTAGTCGGTGACGCCGCCGTCGACGCGCTCGGTCGAGCCGCTGCCAAGCAGGTTTTGCGTGTTGTACGTCAGTTGCGCGCAGCGCAGGCCGAGATCGTAGAAATCCTTCACGTCAGCGGGCGTGCGGAACTCGTCGGCGTTCTGCAGGCCCATGATGACGGCAATCTTGCGCTGGGCCTTTGCGTGATCCAGATCTTCGGCGCGACCGACAAGCGAAAACACCTCGCTGTTGCGGCCGGCGAATCCGCTCCATGCCGCGATGAATTGCAGCGCGTCAGCATAGGCCGTCGCGCCGCCGACGCCGACCGAATTGTGGAACGCCGTGATGCCGCAGGTGCGGAACATCTGCGCATCCGCCTCGCTCAGCGGCAGCGAGAACGCGTCGGGATTGAAGTCGATCTTGAGCGGCGCGAGCATGTCGATGACCAGCGAGCGCTGCACCAGATCGACCACCTTCGACGGATATTTGCGCCTGACATCCAGCGTCGGCGCGGCCGCCCTCGCATGCCACGGCTTGAATGCGAGAGCCGCCGCGGCACCACCCATTGCCCCCAATGCACGGCGGCGGCCTGGACGAAAAATCCCCTCCCCGGACATATTTTCCCCACTTGTCGCAATTGGGCTAGTATGATCCTGATTAGAAAATTGTCAATATTATCCTCCTATTGAGGACAACAGTGTTTCATGCTGCAATGGCACACGGCGGTGACGCGGGGGCCGAATAACGTGTCACGATGTCGTGACGCAGTTCCAGCAGAATCTTGGCCAGCACCAGCGCGCGATATGCTGCGAAAGCTCGTCGAGCGTGGATTTGTCGCAATCGGGAAACCACGCCGCGCCGCCGGACCGGACAGCTTCCGCTTTTTTTTAAGTAGCCAGAGGACAAAAAGCACGGATGGACACGAAAACGCGTCACCCGACACTCGGCAGCCTGTTGCGCGGACTGCGTGCCCGCCACGGATGGACGCTGAAGGAAATGAGCGAGCGCATCGACATTCCCGTATCAACTCTGTCCAAGGTCGAGCACGACCGGCTGACGCTGACTTACGACAAGCTGTTGCAGCTCAGCCAGCGCCTGAACATCCCAATGTCGGAGCTGTTTGCCGATCCGACCGCCGAAACCGAACCCACCGTCACCGCGCGCCGCAGCATCGGCAACATGGACGAGGCAATTCGGGTCAACACGAAGAATTACGACTACTACTATCTGTGCGCCGAGCTGCGCCGCAAGCGCATGATCCCGGTGTACACGCGCATCCGCGCAAAAAGCCTCGCGGAGTTCGGCGAACTCGTTCGTCACCCCGGCGAGGAATACATCTATATCGTCGCAGGCGCGATCGTCGCCCACACCGAGTTCTACGACCCGGTAGAACTGCGCGCCGGCGAATCGATCTACATCGACAGCTCGATGGGACACGCCTATATCGCCGCGAAAGGCTGTAAGGAAGCCGTCGTGTTGGCGGTGTGTTCGAGCGCTGATGACGGCCTACTCGAATCGTTGTATTCGTTGCACGGGGGAGTGGAGCCGGAAGCGGGTGCGGCAGGGGAAATTTCCCAGGCAAAAAAGCGTGTGAAGCGCAGACTTTGAGATGAAAAGCCAGGCCCACGCCATTTCATATTGTTTGCGCTCTCTCAATACAGTACGCGCGTGCGCAAGGTTCCCGGAATCGCCGCCAGCGCATCCTTGAGCATCGTCGCTTGCTCGGCCGAGGTCGAGACATCGATCACCACGTAACCGACCCGTGCATCGGTTTGCAGGTACTGCGCATCGATGTTGATGTTGTCGCGCGAAAAGATTTCGTTGATGCGCGAAAGCACGCCGGGCACGTTCTGGTGGATATGCAGCAGGCGCTGGCTGTTCGGATGCCCGGGCAGCGAGACTTCGGGAAAATTCACCGCCGACAGGGTGCTGCCGTTGTCGCTGTAGCGCACCATCTTCGCCGCGACTTCGATGCCGATATTGTCCTGCGCTTCGAGCGTGCTGCCGCCGACGTGCGGGGTCAGAATCACATTGTCCATGCCGATCAGCGGCGAGACGAACGCATCGTCGTTACCCTTGGGCTCGATCGGGAACACATCGATCGCGGCCCCCGCGATGTGGCCGGATTTGAGCGCCGCCGCGAGCGCATCGATGTCCACCACGGTGCCGCGCGCGGCATTGATCAGCATCGCGCCAGGTTTCATGCGTGCCAGCTCGGCCGCGCCGATCATCCACTTGGTCTGCGGCGTTTCCGGCACGTGCAGGGTGACGATATCGGCGCGCGCCAGCAGTTCGTCGAGATTCTGCGCCGCGCGCGAATTGCCGAGCGCGAGCTTGGGTTCGATATCGTGATACAGCACCTGCATGCCGAGGCTTTCCGCGAGCACACCGATCTGCGTGCCGATATGCCCGTAGCCGATCACGCCAAGTATCTTGCCGCGCACCTCGACGCTGCCCGCGGCCGACTTCGACCAGCCGCCGCGATGGCATTGCGCATTCTTCTGCGGAATTCCGCGCGCGAGCAGGATTGTTTCGGCGATGACCAGCTCAGCCACGCTGCGTGTATTCGAATACGGTGCGTTGAACACCGGAATCCCCAGCGCTTCCGCTGCCGCCGTGTCGACCTGATTGGTGCCTATGCAATAGCAGCCGACGGCGATGAGTTTCTTGGCGTGCGCGAAGACATCCGCGCTGAGATGACTGCGTGAGCGGATGCCGACCAAGTGCGCGTCCGCGATGCGCCGCTTGAGTTCGTCTTCGGGCAGCGATTTTTCGTGGAATTCTACATTTGTATACCCAGCCGTCGCCAACGTTTCCAGCGCGGTCTTGCTGACGCCCTCGAGCAACAGCACCTTGATATCCTGCTTGGGAAAAGAAGTTTTCGTCATAAGGCCGGCGTCGAAACGGAGTGTTGGCAGAGCGCTACTATGCCAGAAACGCGCGCGTTATGCTGCGCTGCGGCAGGGCTGGAAAAATGTCGCAGCGCGAGTATTGACTGATGACAAAAGGCACACACAGGTGTAACATGCTTCGATGAAGCCGTTTCGCTGGAACCCGCGAAAGAACGAAGCGCTGATGGCGCAGCGCGGAATTTCTTTCGAGAGCGTGGTGGTTGCGATCGAGGCCGGCCGTCTGCTCGATGTTGTCGAGCATCCGAATCCGGAGAAATATGCGGGACAACGGGTACTCGTGGTGGCCTGCGATGGCTATGCGTACCTGGTACCGTTTGTCGAAGACGAAAAGCATTTTTTCTTGAAGACGATCATTCCGAGCCGCAAGGCGACGAGGGATTATTTGTAGCAGGGCAAAACCGATGCCGAAGATTGACCAATACGAACGCGAAATTCTGGAAGCCTTCGAGAAGGGCAAGCTAAAGTCCGTAGCGACGAAGAGCGAGCTTGCCAGGTTCAAGGCGGCCGCCCGTGTGACGGCGATCAAGGATCGGCGCGTCAATATCCGCTTGTCGTCCGGCGACCTCAGCGATATCCAGGTCAAGGCACTGGAAGAAGGCGTTCCATACCAGACCTTGATCGCCAGCGTGCTGCACAAATACGTCACGGGTCGCCTCGCAGCGCAGCCGGGACGTGTAGCGGAGGAGCGGCCGCGCGCGCGCGCGACAAGGCGGCGCGGCGCAGCTGCAAACTGATTGGCAAGCAGCCCGTTCATGAGGCAAGACCTGATTTCCGATCTCGCACGCATCGCACCCGCTTTGCGACTGCTCTCCGCGCCCGCCGATCTCGAACACTACGGCCGTGATTGGACGCGGCGCTGGACGCCGGCGCCGCTGGCGATCGCGTTGCCGACGACGATCGATGAGGTACAAGCCGTCGCGCGCTGGGCGAGCGAACACAACGTGGCCCTGGTTCCTTCCGGCGGACGCACCGGCTTGTCCGGCGGCGCGGTCGCCGCCAACGGCGAGCTGGTAGTGAGTTTCGAGCGCATGAATCGCGTGCTCGATTTCAACGCTGTGGATCGCACGCTGACCGTGCAGCCAGGCATTGTGCTGGAGGCCGTACACAGGGCTGCGCAGGAACACAGCCTGATCTATCCGGTCGATTTCGGTGCGCGCGGGTCGTGCTCGATAGGCGGCAATATCGCGACAAACGCGGGCGGCATCAGGGTGATCCGCTACGGCAACACCCGCGAGTGGATCGCAGGCTTGAAGCTCGTCACCGCGAAAGGCGACTTGCTCGAATTGAATCGCGGCCTGATCAAGAATTCCAGTGGTTATGATTTGCGTCATCTGATCATCGGTGCGGAAGGCACGTTGGGTTTCGTCGTCGAGGCCACGCTGCGCCTGACCGATCTGCCGCCGCCTTCGCAGGTGATGCTGTTCGCGGTGCCGGCGATGGATGCGTTGATGCGCGTGTTCGACGCCTGCCGCTCGCGTCTGACCTTGAGCGCTTTCGAGTTTTTCACCGATCGCGCCCTGCGCCATGTCGTCGCAAGTGGCG
>JAYTQX010000146.1:0-3198 GCA_043746455.1 Pseudomonadota bacterium | reverse complement strand
TTGGCCGCGATTGTGGTATCGCCGACCGAATCGGTCGTGTTGATTTCGATCAGTTGCTTGAAAATCGCGCGCGCAAGCGGGTCGGGAGCGCTTGCGGCCTGCACGTTGAACGCGATTGCGCTCAGGACTGCCATGGCGATGCCGCGATGCGACAAACGGCGAAGAGTTTGCGAATTCGTGCCGGTTGCCGGTTTGCTTCGGGTCATGAGCGCCGCGCCTGTTGAAGTGGTCCGCTATCATGCCACAACAGGTTTCCGGCGAAATCGGCATGTGTTCAACAGTCGCACGTCTCCCGTCGGGTGGAACGTGAGCGCTCAGGCTTTTGCCGCGTGGCGCTGGCGCAATTCCGCGACCACGTCGGCAAAGTCGACGCCGCGTGCGCGCAGCAACACCAGCAGATGAAAAATCAGATCGGCCGATTCGGAGCGCAAAGCCGCATCATCCTGCGCGACCGCGGCGAGCACGGTTTCAACTCCTTCCTCGCCGACCTTCTGCGCGATACGGCGCACGCCGTCGTCGAACAGCTTCGTGGTATAGCTTCCGGCAGGACGCTCGCGCTCGCGTTGTGCGATTAGCGCATTGAGGTCGGCGAGAAAAGCGAGCGGCGGCGCGCTGCCATCGCCGAAGCAGCTCTGCGTGCCAAGGTGACACGTCGGCCCAAGCGGTTCTGCGGCGATCAATAGCGTGTCGCTGTCGCAGTCTGCGCGCAGCGATTTCAACTGCAGGAAGTGGCCCGAGGTCACGCCCTTGACCCACAGGCGCTGCTTGCTGCGACTGTAAAACGTCACTTTTCCACTTTGCTGCGTCTGCGCCAGTGCCTCGGCGTTCATGTAGCCGAGCATCAGAACGCCGCCGTTCTGCCAGTGCTGCACGATCGCCGGCAGCAGGCCGTTGCCCTTGCTCCAATCGAGTTTGCTCAGATCAGGTTTGCTCGAATCGAAAGTCGTCATGGCCTCACCGCAATACCTTCAGCACCCAAATAACGTTTGAGATCTTGAATCGGAATCGCACCTGAATGAAATACGCTCGCCGCGAGCGCGGCGTCGACATCAGCGGTGGCGAATACCTCGCGGAAGTGCTCGACCGCGCCTGCACCGCCCGACGCAACCAGCGGCACAGCGCAGATCGCGCGCACCGCCGCGAGCTGCTCCAGATCGTAACCCTGACGCACGCCATCGGCACCCATGCAATTGAGCACGATCTCGCCGGCGCCGCGTTGCTGAGTCTCCGTCACCCAGTCCAGCGTCGATCGCGAGAGCGCTCTGGTCTTCGTCGGGTCGCCGGTGTATTGACGCACGCGCCATTGTCCATCCGCGTCGCGCAGCGAATCGATGCCGACCACGACGCACTGCACGCCGAACGCTTCGGCAAGCTCGTCGATCAAAGCGGGGCGTTCGAGCGCGGGCGAGTTCACCGAGACCTTGTCCGCGCCCGCGTGCAAAACGGCGCGTGCCTCGTCGACGCTGCGGATGCCACCGGCGACGCAGAACGGAATATCGATGACGCGTGCCACGCGCGCGACCCAGTCGCGATCGACCGAGCGGCCCTGCGGGCTCGCGGTGATATCGTAAAACACCAGTTCGTCCGCCCCTTGGTCGCGGTAGCGCTGGGCCAGATCGACGATATCGCCCATCTCGACGTGATCGCGGAAACGCACGCCCTTGACGACCTTGCCTTCGCGTACGTCCAGGCACGGGATGATGCGGCGGGTCAGCATAGTGAGCACTTCCATTTGCTCGTCATTCCCGCGAAAGCGGGGTTTTCAACAGCCGAATGGCTGGTCATCCAGTGTCTTTCTCGATCGAGACAAAAATGGATTCCCGCTTTTGCGGGAATGACGGCAAAAACAAAGACGGAAATACAAACGCCGATCAGCATTGGAACGCCTCCGCCATGGTCAACTGCCCTTCGAGCAGACTGCGTCCAAGCACGACTCCGGCCAGTTTCTGCGCGCGCAAGGCGCGTACATCGGCAACGTCGCGCACGCCGCCCGAGGCGATCACATCCAGAGTCGGCGCGATCTGCGCAAGATGCGTATACAAATCCAGATTCGGGCCGGAAAGCATGCCGTCACGACTGATATCGGTGCACAGTAAATGCAGCGCGCCAGCGGCGGCATAGCCCGGTGCAAGTTCGTCCAGCGTCGCCCCTTCGCTCTGCGTCCAACCCGCGCTCGGCAAGGTCCATACACCTGCCTCGTTGCGCGTATCCAGAGCGACGCAGATGCTGTCCGCGCCATATTTGGAAATCCAGCTCTCCACGAGACCAGGATCGCGCACCGCGATGCTGCCGACAACGACTCGCGCCACGCCGGCGTCGAACAGACGCTTCAGGTCATCTTCGCCGCGCACACCGCCGCCGGCTTGCACTCGTAGTTTTCCGGCCGTCGCAATCGCGGCGATCACGCGCAGATTTTCCATCTCGCCCGAACGCGCGCCGTCGAGATCGACCAGGTGCAGCCAGCGCGCGCCCGCAGCGGCATAGTCGTGCGCGAGCACGAGCGGATCGATGGCGTAGGCCGTTTCCTGCGCGTAGTCGCCCTGCTTCAGGCGCACTACCCGACCTGTACGCAGATCGATGGCGGGGATGATTTCCATTATCTGTGCGCTTGTCCCTGACCGCGAAGATCACGAAGCGGCCATCCTTGCCCGCACTTTTCACAAAAAGCGATCATTCTCTACCCCTCACAAGCTTATGAAGTTCTGCAACAAGCGTGCGCCGACTGCAGCGGAGCGCTCGGGATGGAACTGCGCACCATAAAAATTGCGCTGCTGCACGACCGCGGAAAACGCGCCGCCGTAGTCGACGCTGGCCAGCGTGTATTCGCCGATCGGCGCGGCATAACTGTGCACGAAGTACGCGAAGGCGCCATCGCCGATGCCGTTCAACAAGGGGCTGGCGCGCTGCGGGTGCAAAGAGTTCCAGCCCATATGCGGTACGCGCAAATCCTTGGCTTTTGGAAAAAGCCGCAAACTACCGGGTATAAGCCCGAGGCACGTCGTGTCGCTCTCCTCCGAGTGCTCGAACAGCAACTGCATGCCGAGGCAGACACCGAGCACAGGCTGGGTCAGACCGCGCACGACATCGACCAGACCGGCCTCGCGCAAACGCGCCATGCCCGGTGCTGCAGCGCCGACGCCAGGCAGAATCACGTGCGTCGCCGCGCGGATCTCGGCAGGGTCCGCACTCAAGCGCGCA
>JAYTQX010000145.1:0-3275 GCA_043746455.1 Pseudomonadota bacterium | reverse complement strand
CAGTCGGCCTGCGCCGCGCGCGTCACGTTGCCGATCAGATCGTCATCGCGCACGACGAGTCTGGAGTAGTCGCGCGGATGATCCGGATAGCCGACCTTGATCGTGTAGGTTTCCAGTTTCTTCAACGCCCGTTTCTTCGTCGCCGCACTCATCCAGTCGAGTTTTTCGATGCGCGCGTGATAAGCCGCTTTCAAATTCACGACCAGCACTTCGATCTTCGCCTTGGCCGCGGGCGGAAAATATTTCGCGGTATACAATTGCCCTACCGCCCAGCCGAGGTTGCCGAAGGTATCGATGCGGTCGCCCACGCCGTAGTCGCCGCCGGACACCGCGTGCACGCCGCGCTTCCAGCGCGCGCTCTGCGCCTGTTGACCGAGCAGGGTCTTGTTGTGCAGATCGAAATAGGCGTCGGCGAACGGCGTCGACAGGTAGTAGGCCGCGTTGTCGACGATATGCATCGCCTGCCAGGCCTTGAGCGTGTCGATCGGTGTCTGCGCATAGATCGTGGCGAGCTTTGGGAATGCGCTCTTTTCGCCGACCACGATGCGCTTGAGGTCGCCGATCTGCGCCTCCTTGAGAAAACCCCGCCAGGCGAATCCGGGCGCGAATGCAGACAATTCGGCGATCGTCATCGGGTTGTATACGGCAACGGGATCGCGCTGCTCGGCCTTGCTCCAGCTCGCTTGCGCGATCTGCGTTTCGAACGCGACCATGTCTTTCGCCGCGGCGTCGGCACCGTGCCAGCCGATCAGACCGAGCAATTTCGCCGCGTAGGCTTGGTACGCGGTTTTCTGGCTGGCGAAATCCGCTTTCAGATAATAGTCGCGATCCGGCAAACCCAGGCCGCCCTGGCTGACATACATCGCGTAGTGCTTCGGATCCTTCAGATCGACATCGCTGCCCAGATTGAACAGCGAGCCTTCGAAATCGATATTCGTGCGCCCAATCAGTGCCGCGAGATCATCGTGCGACTTCGCTTCGCGCACGGCGTCGAGTTGCGGCGCGATCGCGGTGGCGCCAGCGGCATCGATGCGCCCCTCGTCCATGAAGGATTTGTAGAACGCGCCGACCTTGCCTTCAAGGGTGGATGGTTCGCGCCCGGAGTTCGCCGCGGTGGCTTCCATCAATTCGCGCAGGCGTTGCTCGACGCGGTCGGTCATCGCCAGACGCAGCGAGATGCCGGCCTTGTCCGCGGGAATTTCGGTCTTGTCGATCCAGGCGCCGTTCGCGTAGCGGAAGAAATCGTTGCCCGGCGCGGCCGCCTTGTCGACGCCCGCCAGATCGAAACCCCATGCGCCGTATTGCGGTTTGCTTGCGGTCGAATCCTGCGCGAACGCGGTGCAGACCGTAAGCGTGCAGGCGCAGAGCGGCACCATCAGGCGTTTTTTCATCGCATTCCCCCCGAGCTAGAGTTTGACCATCTTCACACGTGGCATCGTCGTCCGTCATATGCCGGAAGACACCGATCCCGCCCGCCGAAGCCGCAATCGGCAGGGTCGGCAGGCTACAATTGGCGATGCGGCCACTGGCTGCCAATTCACATCATCCAAGCACAGGAATCGTTATGGGTAGAGGCCCCAGCATCGAAGGCCGCAAGAACGCCGAGGACGCGAAACGCGGCAAGATCTTCACCAAACTGATTCGCGAGATCACGATCGCCTCGCGCAACGGTGCGGCCCCCGCGACCAACGCGCGCCTGCGCGCTGGGATCGACAAGGCCTTGTCGTCGAACATGACCAAGGAGACGATCGAACGCGCGGTCCGGCGCGGCTCCGGCGCTGAGGGCGCCGACCATATGCAGGAGCTGCGCTACGAGGGTTACGGCCCCGCCGGTGTCGCGCTGATCATCGACTGCATGACCGACAACGCCCAGCGTACCGTTGCCGATGTGCGCCACGCGCTGGCCAAGCACGGCGGCAATCTCGGTACCACCGGCTCGGTCGCGTTCCAGTTCAAGCACATCGGCGAACTGGCATTCGCCACGCCGGACGCGCAGGCCGAAGAGAAGATTCTGGAACTCGCGCTCGATGCCGGCGCCGACGACGTGCAAACTCGGGACGGCCAAAGCATCGTGCTGTGCACCGTGGCGAATTTCGAAGCGGTGAAGAAAGCCCTTGTCGCCGCCAGGTTGCAACCGCTACGCGCCGACGTGGTGTGGCTCCCGGAAAACCGGGTTCCCGTCAGCAGCGAAAGCGAAGAAACCCTGCGCGAGCTCCTCGACCGGCTCGAAGAGCTCGACGATGTGCAGGAGGTTTATCACAACGCGGCGCTGGCCGAACACTAACGCGCTTGTGCGGGGCGCAATTCATCGCGCCCGCATCTGAAGTTAACCTTTGCTGTTCGCATAAAGCTTCACGACTTCGTACAGGAACTTGCGTCCGTCGATCAGCGACTTCACGCGGATGCGTTCGTTGAGCCCGTGCGCGCGGCTGCCTTCGGCATCGTGGAACATGCCTGAGAGGCCATAGGTCGGTACGCCGCTGGCATTGAGGAAACGGCCGTCGGTGGCGCCGGTGGTCATCGTCGGCACGATCGCGACGCCGGGCCAGATCGTGTCGGCGATCCTGCGCACCGGCTCCATGATCAGTTCCGACAACGGCGGCAACGGCGATTGCTCGCCGGGCTCGCCCGTCGGCACGACGCTGATCTTGTCGTCGGCCAGCACGCTGACGATCTGCTTCTGCACGTCCGCCATCGGCACGCCGGGCAGGATGCGGCAATTCACGTTGGCGCGCACATGCTGAGGCAGCGCGTTGGGTGCGTGACCGCCGCCGATTACGGTGACGATACAGGTCGTGCGCAGCGAGCCGTTCCAGCCCGGGTTGATTGCCCACAGACGCTCGGCGGCCGCTTCATCCCGGCGGATTCTTCAGCACGGCGCGCATATCGGCGGCAACTTCCGGCGACGACAGCTTCGCCTGCGCCTCGAAGTAGCCACGCGTCGCCTGATTCAGGGCAATCGGGAAATTGTAGGCGTTGAGCCTGACCAGCCCCGCACTCAGGCGCGCGATCGGATTGTTCCTGGTCGGTCGCGAACTGTGCCCGCCGACATCGGACGCGTCGAGGGCGAAGTCCTGGTATACTTTTTCGCCCGCCTGAATCTGCAGCGCGACCGGCTTTTCGTTCTTGTCGAGTTCGCCGCCGGCACCCTCGTTGAGCGCAAACGCGGCGTTGAGTACCTCGGGTTTGGTCGTGGTCAGCCACTTCACGCTGTTGAACACGTCCGGCGTTTCCTCGCCACAGGTGAGCGCAAGCTTGATATCGCGCCGCGGCAC
>JAYTQX010000144.1:0-4283 GCA_043746455.1 Pseudomonadota bacterium | reverse complement strand
GTGACCGGGAAATGCCGCAGATCGCCACCAGTAGTTGACCAGTGCGTTGAGCTGTTCCAGCGACGCGACGTGATGCCACCAAACGGGTGGAATATAGATCGCATCGCCAGGTTCCAGTTCGGCGACTTGCGCGTGAGCCAGAGCATCCTGCAGACGCGGGTAGCGCGGATCGTCGCTGACGTCGAGCCGCGGCATGCTCATCGCCGCTGCGGTGGGTGCGAAGTCGAGCGGACCGACGTACAGATTGCTGACCTGCCCGGGCTGAAACAGGGTGAAGCGCCGCCGCCCGCAGGCGACTACCGCGATGTTGTGGTAACTGTCGAAATGCGCGGGCGTCGTCACGCGATTGCCCATCCACAATCGCGGTTGCACGTTCGGATCCAGAAACGGTACGGAATGGGTCTCGAGCAAACCGGGCAGGCAGCTCAAAATCAGCGCACTCTGCATCGCCAGGCCGCGCACGTCATCGCGTCGGCTGTACGCGGCCAGCCGTTGCAACACTTCGGTGACGGAGACGCGGAAGTGTTCATAGTTGAAACCGTCCATTGCCGCGTTGTAGCCGATCACGCCCTGCGCGCCAGGTGCGATCAGCAACGCATCGACCGGCGTGCCGTTGTCGCACTCGGCGATACCTTTGGCGAATGCGCTGTCCGACTGCCGCGCCAGCGCAACGATCGGCCAGTCCCGGCACAAGCCGCGCAACACCAGCGGCTGTTCGCGGTCGACGATCTCCTTCAGCGTGATGGCTTGGCCGGTGAGCCGGACTTCCTCGATCGCAGCGGACATGGCGCTTTGCACTACGCGACCACGATGCTGTCCGCATCGGGCATCTGGTCGCGCAGCAAGCTGGTCGGTGCGCGACCGGCATAGCGCTGGAAGTCGCGCACCAGATGCGCCTGGTCGTAGTAGCCGCAATCGACAGCAACCTCGGCCCAGCGCGCGCCTGCGCGCCGCGCGAGCTTGAGCGCGCGATCGAAGCGCAGGATATTCGCGAATGCCTTGGGCGTCAGTCCGACCTGTTCGCGGAAGCGGCGGATCAGATGCTCGCGGCTGACACCCAGATCGCGGCTGAGGCTCTTGAGAGCAAGCTGCCCTGGTTCGGCTGCGACCGCATGCTGGGTCGCCAGCACGCTCGGATGCACCTTGCTGCCGCGTTCGAGCAGACCGAGCAGCCAGCGCTCGAGCAGGGCGAAGCAGGATTGCGGTGTCGGCGCGTCGAGCAATTGCTGGCGCAGGCGCAGCACGCGATCGCCGAACAGCGTTTCGAGTTCGACCACTTCGACGCTCAACTCGTGCTGGGCGATGCGCAGCAATCGGTACGCGCCATGGCTGGCGAATTGCGCACCGAGCAGGACGCTGTCGCCATGCGAGCCGGTTTCGATATACGTATCGTGCTGGCCCGCGAGCCAGCAGGTCGCAAACGCGCGCGCTGCGATGGCGGGATCGCGATCGAACAGCACGGGCGGCGTGCCGAGATTGAACAGCAGATGGGTGCGTCCGCTCGGCAGGCGGCGGTCGCAGGTGTAGTTGGCGCGTCCGCTGACATACCAGAATATTTCGACATGTTCGGCCAGCGGCGCATCGGGGAAATACAGCGCGCGCGTCCAGCGCCCGAGCGGCGAGTCGTGCTGGCTGATCGCGGTGCGGCCCATGGCGCATTCTGTCGTGCGCTGGGAAAGCTCGCAAGCGGCAACGACCGTGTTTGTGTGTGACATTTGTGCCCGCACAACGGACAATTCGGAGGACAAGCAAGATGGAGCTTCCATGAGTCTTACCGATCCGCGCCGTCAAACCTCCTGCCGGGCACGTCCCGGCTCTGTGGCACCCGCGCTGGTCTGCCTTGCTGCCTTTTGCGCAACGGCTCGGGCCGCGGACGACGCGGCGCGCGCCACGCCGGTCGATTGGGTCAACACCTACATCGGCACCGCCGGCAGTGGATCGGAATACGGCGGCGCGATGCCGCTGGTCACCACGCCATTCGGCATGACCAACTGGACCGCACAGACGCGACAGAACCGGGTCAGCGTGAGTTCGTACAACTACGCCGACAGGAACATCCAGGGCTTTATCGGCACGCATCAGGCGGCGATCTGGATGGGCGATTACGGTTACGTCACCGTGGTGCCGGAACTCGATGCGATCAAGTATGGCCCCGAGGCCCGCCAACTGCCGTTTGCACGTGCCGACGAAATCACCACGCCGTATTACTACTCGGTGAAGATGGATGCGGGCGCGTCGCGCACGATTCGCACCGAGATCACCTCCACCGATCACTGCGGCTATCTGCGCTTCGTGTTTCCGCAAAAGTCCGACGCCAGCATCCTGGTCGAAGCGACGCGACTGGGCATCAAGGGCTACGTGCAAGTCGACAAGGACAAGCACGAAGTGGCCGGTTACAACCCTGATCGCATGGACGCGAATCTCGGTCCGCTGACCCTGCCCAATTTCAAGGGCTATTTCGTCGTGCGCTTCAGGCAGGCGTTTGCGGCGCAGACCGTCTACGAAGGCGTGTTGATGTGGCCGGACAAGACCAAAGCTGAGGGCACGAATGTCGGCGCCTTTGTTTCGTTCGACACGAAAGAGAGCGGGTTGGTCGAAGCGCAGGTCGGCACCTCGTTTATCAGCATCGAACAGGCGCGGGCGAACCTTGATGCGGAATTGCCCGCATGGAATTTTGATGCCACCCGCGATGCGCTGAAGGCGATCTGGAACCAGAAGCTGGGCATCGCCGCGATCGATGGCGCGTCCGACGACCAGCGTCGCATTTTCTATACCGGCCTGTATCACGCGATGCTGTACCCGAAGCTCTTTTCCGAGCACGGCCGCTACTACAGCGCGTTCGACGACAAAGTACACAACGGCACTTCGTATACCGCGTTCTCGATCTGGGACACGTTTCGCGCCGAGAACAGCCTGCTCACGCTGTTCGTGCCCGAGCGCATCGACGACATGGTCAGGGCGCTGCTGCAGAATTATGCCGAAGGCGGCTGGATGCCGAAGTGGCCGAATCCTTCCTATACCAACATCATGATCGGCACGCACGCCGACTCGCTCGTCGCCGAGGCGATCAACAAGGGTTTCAAGGGATTCGACTACAAGCTCGCCTATGCCGCGGTATACAAGGATGCGATGACGCCGCCGGATGGCGACACCACGCGGCGCTGGTTCGATCGCGAGCCATACACGCCCTACGAGGCGCGCGCGGGGCTGACTTACTCAAACAAGCTTGGCTACATTCCCGCGGACAAGGTTTCCGAATCGGCCTCAAGCACGCAGGAGGAAGCCTACGACGATTTTGCGGTCGCCCAGGTCGCCAGGGCGATCGGCAACATGCACGATTACCGGTTCTTCCTTCAGCGCTCGCGCAATTACAAAAACCTGTTCAATCCTGCGCGCGGCTTCATGCAGGCGAAAAATTCGGACGGTTCCTGGGCGGCACCTGTTGATGGCTGGACCGAAGGCGATCAATGGGTCTATCTGTTTGCCGCCTTGCACGACATTCCAGGAGTGGTCGCCCTGCTTGGCGGACCGCAGGCGGCCAGCGCGAAACTCGATGAGCATTTCGGCGGCGGCCACAACCAGCACGACAACGAGCCGAGCCATCATTACGGCTATCTCTACGATTACGCCGGGCAGGCGTGGAAGACCCAGGCGCGCGTGCGTCAGATCGCGAACGATGCCTATTCGAATACGCCGACCGGCATACTCGGCAACGAAGACTGCGGGCAGATGTCGGCCTGGTATATTTTTACCGCGATGGGTTTTTATCCGCTCAATCCCGCATCGGCCGAATATCTGATCGGCAGTCCGCTGTTTTCGCGCGTCGAATTGAATTTGCCGAATGGAAAACATTTCGTGATGTCGGCGCCGAACAACTCGACGGCCAATATCTATATCCAATCCGCCACGCTCAACGGCAAGTTGCTGGACAAACCCGTCCTTACCTATGCGCAGATCGAGGCGGGCGGCAAACTCGAATTCGTCATGGGCTCGCAGCCATCGAAATGGGCTGCGGACTGGCAACCCAGGCTGCTGGTGCAATAGTCCGCGGACGCACACATCTCATCAATCGACACTGCAGGAAACAGGAATTTCAATGAGCCTTGGTGATTCGCGCCGCACCTTGTATCCGGAGATCGAACCGTTCGCTTCCGGCTTTCTGCAGGTCTCGCCCTTGCACAAAGTATACTTCGAGCAGTGCGGCAATCCGCAGGGCAAGCCCGTCGTATTCCTGCACGGTGGACCGGGCGCCGGCTGCAATGCGCGGTCGCGGCGGTTTTTCG
>JAYTQX010000143.1:0-26636 GCA_043746455.1 Pseudomonadota bacterium | reverse complement strand
GCATAGGCGTAGCTGCGCATATGGCCGGCCTGTGCCGGCATTCCGCTAAAAAGTATAAAAATGGCGATTGCCGCAGTACGCATCATTTTCATGAATGTTCTCCGGCTGGTGCGGACTTCGGCGGCACCGGTGCGAAATAGCCGACCGCCACGAGCAGCACGCCTACCACGAGGACGCCGATGATCGCGGGCAGGTCGTGCAGATAGCGGCGATCGATCAGCAGCAGCTTGACCAGCACCACGCCCATCAGCGCCGCGCCGCCGAACCACACCGCGCGCGAGCCGCGGCGCTGGCCGATCAGCATCGTGGCGATGCCGGCAAACGTCCACGCGATGGAAAGTGCGGCCTGCGCCAGCGGCGAATCGAAAAGCGCTTCGTCCCAGGCGCCGCCGCCAAGGAAATGCACGCTGCGCAGCGTGATCGCGGTCAGCAGCGCGAGGGCGGCCAGCGCCAGTGCGCGCGCGCGCAATTCCACGCTCATCAGTGCCGTGCCTTCGCTCTCGGCCTGGCGGAACCAGAGCGCAAGCAGCACCAGGAAACCGATCTGCGCGAGTTCGAGCGGGTTGGCGACAGGCAGATACGGCAGCGGCACTGGTTGACCTTCGTCGACCAGGCCGCGCAGCCAGCCCATGACGAGCAGGACGGTGAGACTGGCGAGCAGGGTGTTGCGCAGCGGTTCCGCGGCAGCGCCGAGCGGCCAGCGTGCAAGCGCGCTGCGGCGCAGCGCGAGCAGGAACAGCTGGGCCGCCGGCACTAGCGCGACGAGGCCGATCCAGATCGCGCCGAGCGCGAAATGCGCATCGGCAAGATGCGCGAGTTCCGCGCCGAGCAGAAGTACAACAATCCACAAGTACACAAGATGCAGGATGCGCCCTGCCTGTGCATGGCGAGCGACGAGCGCAGGCAGGGTGCGCCAGATGGTAACCAGCCACAGCGCCCAAGCGGCGACATGCCAGCCCTCTAGCGGACCGTGGCCGTCGAGCATGGTCAGCGCGATGAACGGCAGGCCGATTGGAATTGCAGCCGCGGCCGGAACCAGACATTCGCGCCAATCGAGGCGCCGATAGGTCTCGACCGCGACCAGCGCACTCACTGCGATGAAACCGAGAGCGTAATCCCAGCGCAGCGCGCTGCTCACGAATTTGTCGATCTCGTTGCCACCGGCGAAATACCACCACAACGCGCCCCAGGCGAAGAACGCGGGCGCCAGCGGCGCGCGCGCATCGTCGCGTGCGAGCAGATGCGAGGTGGTCAGGCCGGCTGCGGAAAGGATCAATGCGCCGAGAAATTCACCGTTAAGAATCGGCCGCGCATCGGCGCTGCCGCCGTAGCCGGTGACGAAAGCGAAACCGGCCAGCGCCTGCAAGGCATAGCCGATCCAGCGCGGCACGCGGCGCTGCTGGCGCAGGCCGAGCCAGACCAGACCCGCGCCTTCGAGCGCGAACGTGCACGCGGTCACACGCGCGGACAGCGCGAGCGGCACGGCCAGTGTGGCGAAACCCAGGGCAAGCAAGGCATGCGATTCGCCGAGCAGATTGAGTTTCGGGCGGCGCAATTCGAGCGCCGCGAGCGCGGTGTAGATCGCGGCGGCGCCGAGCGCGCTATAGGCAAGCTGCATGCGGTCGCCGTTCAGCAACGCCGCCTGCAGCGCCAACGCGATCAGCGGCGTGCCGAACACCAGGCTGCCGGCGATCAGATCGCGCTTGTCCGGGGCGAGCCGGCGCGCATACAGCAAAGGCAACAAAAGATAAAAAGCAAAAAATAACAAAAGAAACGGTTCGGTGCTGGCGAACAGCTCGGGCCGATAGCTGAGTACGCCCCAGAGCGTGCCGATACCGAAGGTGAACGCGAAGCCGACCAGGTTCAGCGCGCGCCAGGGCTTGACCCAGGCGATGACGAAGATCGTCGCATTGAGCACGGCGTAGTAGCCGAACAGCGCGACGTGGTTGTTGCTGCCGGTGGATATCAGAATCGGCGCGAGAAAACCGCCGACGATCGCCAGCAGCGCCAACGCAAGCGCATCCTGCAGCACAGCCAATGCGCCGGCGCCGGCGACGATGACGACCAGCAGGGCGAAAGCAAGCACCGGCGGCAACAGCGCATACAGGCGATACGCGGCGAACACGGTCAGGATCAGCACGCCGATCGCGCCGCCCTGCAAGCTGAGCGCAAACGCGCGATGCGATTCGCGCTTGCGCCAGGCGAAACCGAGCGCCGCGAGCGCCGCCGTCGCGATGCCGGCGAGACGGAATTCGATCGGCATCCTGAGCCAGCCCTGATCGGCCGCGTACTTGAGCAGGGCGGCAACACCGAGAAACAGCACGATCACGCCAACCTTCACCGGCACATTGCCCGAGGTAAACCCGCGCTTGATCGCGGCTGCCGCGGCGCTTTCCGGGCGCGGCGACGTTGATGCCGGGAGGCCGCCCGGTGCCGGGCGCGCCGGCGCATTGTCGGGTTGCGCGGATGCAATCGATTCCGGCGTCGATTCGTCGTCGCGCAGGGCGATTTCGTCGCCTTCTTGTGAGACGGCAAGCGTGGGGGGAGATGCGGGTAACGGCGCTACAGCCAGGGTATCCGTGGCCGCGACTTGCTCTGGCTCCGCGGCCGACGCATCGGTGCGGACCGAGGACGCACTGGCTGTTGCGCGCGCCAGATTCGCTTCGAGCCTGGCCACGCGTGCGCTCAGGCGCCGCCACAGCGCCGCCATCAATCCGGCGATGGCGCCAAACAGAGCCCCGGTGAATCCGGTCGATTCGTCGAATACGCCGGCGCAGAGCCAGGCACCCAGAGCCGCACCGACAAGCATCAGCAAGAACGGCATGGCCACTCGCCCCAAGTCCCCACATTACTCTGCAACAACCGCTGTTGGGCCGACGTTAACCCGGCCGCGGTGCGCGCATCCCTCAATACAGCGCTTTCTCGCCCGGTGGCCGCGACTTGAAGCGTTTGTGCACCCACAGATACTGATCCGGCGCCTCGTCCACCATGCGCTGAATCTGCAGGTTCACGCGCGCGGTGTCGGCGACTACGTCGCTGCCCGGGAAATCCGCCAGCGGCGCCTCCAGGCGCAGCACATAACCGCCACCATCATGCCGCCGCCGATGAAAAAACGGAATCATCGCCGCGCCGGACAGTCGCGCAAGATGGTGGGTAGCGGTGATCGTCGCCGCGCTGACGCCGAAGAACGGCACGAACACGCTGTCCTTGCCGCGCATGTCCTGATCCGGTGCATACCAGAGCGTGCCGCCACGGCGCAGATAGCGCACGCTGGCGCGCAATTGGTCCTTGGTGAACATCGCTTCGGCATAGTGCAGGCGCGCGCGCAGGACACAGCGCTCGAATACCGGATCGTCCATCACGCGATACATGCCGGCGACGCGCATGCGCTGCGAAACCAGGCGCGCGCACAGTTCCAGATGGGAAAAATGCGCGCCGACCAAAAGTACACCTTTACCTTTTTCCCGACAGGCGTCGAGATGTTCGATGCCTTCGATCGCGCACGGCACGCGCGCAAGCGCGCGATCGGATCCCATCCAGGCCAGCGCGAATTCGACCAGCATCAGGCCGAGATCCGCGAGCGATGCGCGCAGCAAGGTCGCGCGCGCGGACGGCGTCAATTGCGGCAGGCAGATTTCGAGATTGCGCTGTGCCACATGCCGGCGCTCGCCAGGCAACAGCGCGGTCAGCAGGCCGAGCCCGCGGCCGAGCCAGAACAGCAGACGGTAGGGCAGATGCGCGATCAGCCAGATCACGCCGATGCCAATCCACGAGAGCCAGTAGCGCGGCGAGAGCAGGCGGGGCGGGGTAGGCGCAGGCGAGGTCATCTGTTGAAGTATAAAAGACAGGAGAGCCAGGAATCGGGAATCGCAGCCGGCCAACCCGTTTCCGCTCCAGACTTTGCAAAGCGAAAATCCAGATGGATTCCAGCTTCCGCTGGACTGACGAGCGGATAAGGTCCTCCCGAGTCCCGAGTCCCGAGTCCCGAGTCCCCCACCACAGCTATACTTCCCCGCCCCCACTCGCGACTCGCCCGTGCCGCTACGCCGCTTCATCTACACACTCACGATGTACCTGCTGACGCCGGCGATCCTGTACCGGCTGGCGGCGCGCGGTTTGCACTACCGCGAATATTTCGAGCGCTGGCGCGAGCGTTTCGGTTTCGTCAAGGACACCGGCAAGCGCGAGAGCATCTGGCTGCACGCGGTATCGATGGGCGAGGTCAATGCGGCGCTGCCGCTGATCGACGCGCTCATGCGCCGCTACCAGGGCGCGACGTTCGTGATCACCACGGTAACGCCAACCGGCTCGGAGCGCGTGCGCCGCGTTTACGGCGATCGCGTGATGAACGTGTACCTGCCCTACGATCTGCCCGCATCGATCCGGCGCTTTCTCGATCGTATCCGGCCGCGGCTCGCGGTCATCATGGAAACCGAGATCTGGCCGAACCTTTTTTTCGAGTGCGAGGCGCGCGCCATTCCGCTGGTCATCGCGAATGCGCGCCTGTCGGAAAAAAGCCTGCGCGGCTACCGTCCGATTCGTCCGCTCGCGCGTCAGGCGCTGGCCGGTGCGCGCTATATCGCGGCGCAATCTGCAACCGACGCGGCGCGTTTGCAGGAACTGGGCGCACCGCCCGAACGCCTGGGCGTGATCGGCAATCTGAAATACGACATGACCGTGCCCGCACTGCTGATCGAACAGGCGCACACGATGCGCGCGGGCTGGGGCGCGCGGCGCCCGGTGTGGCTCGCGGCGAGCACGCACGACGGCGAAGAACTGGCTGTGCTCAAGGCGCAAGCCGAGGTGTTGCGCCGTTTTCCCGACGCGCTGCTGCTGATCGCGCCGCGCCATCCCGAACGCTTCAAGCCGGTGGCGCAAGCCTGCCGTAGTTTCGGTTTCGTCACGCGCACGCGCAGCGAAGACGTTGTTGCCAGTTCGGATACGCAGTGCTTCGTCGTCGACACGCTCGGCGAACTGCTCTACTTCTATGCGGCCACCGATGTGGCCTTCGTCGGCGGCAGTCTGGTTCCGATCGGCGGGCACAACGTGCTCGAACCCGCGGCGCTCGGCGTGCCGATCGTGGTCGGGCCGTATCTGTTCAATTTCGCCGAGATCAGCGCCAGCCTGCTCGATGCAGGGGCCGCGTTGCAGGTAACCGATGGCGATCAACTCGGCGGCGAAATCCTGCGCCTGCTGGCCGACGAGGCGCTAAGCGCCAGGATCGGCCGCGCCGCGCAGGACGCATTCGAGCGCGAGCAGGGCAGCGTGCTGCGCACGCTGGCGATCATCGAGAACGTGCTCGAGGAGCGCGAAGCGGACAACGTGCGGCGCGAATCGGCAAAGACTTGAGAATCAAAGCTTCAGGCGCAGCCCCGCCTATTGCTTGCTCCACTGCACCTTCACTCGGTGCGCAGCGCCTCGATCGGGTCCAGTTGCGCGGCCTTATGTGCTGGGTAATAGCCGAAGAAGAGTCCGGTCGCGAACGCGAAACCGGTCGCCAGCAGGATGATTTGAGGACTGAGGTGCACCGGGAGTGCCGACATGTGCCCCGCGACTAGTGCGCCAACAATACCAAGCACCATTCCGATCGCTCCACCACCCAACGAGATCGCTAGCGCTTCGCTGAGGAACTGCTGCTTGATCTCGCGCGGACTCGCGCCGACCGCCATGCGCAATCCGATTTCCCGGAAACGTTCGGTCACCGAGACCAGCATCATGTTCATGATGCCAATCCCACCCACCACCAGCGAAATGAGTGCGACTGACGACAGTAGGATCGACATCAGCCGCGTGGTCTCGGTGCGGGTCGCAATGATCTCACTGAGGTTGCGAACCTCAAAATCGTCCTGATCTCCTGACTGGATATGATGGCGCTGATGCAGCAGTTCGGTTATTGCTTCCTGCGTCGCGGACATCTGCGCGGCAGTCGCGACGCCGAGTGAGATCTGCCGGACATAGTCCCCGGAGATCGACTTGCCGGCCGGGAGGCGACGCTTGGCGGTTTCCAGCGGTACGAACACGACATCATCGAAGTCTTGGCCGAAACCGCCCTGTCCCTTCGCAGCCAGCACGCCTACGACCTGGATCGGGACGCGCTCTATCCGAATCGTTTGCCCCAGCGGATTGTCGTCGCCGAAAAGATTCCTGCGCACGGTTGCGCCGAGCAGCGCGGTCTTGGCGGCTCCCGAATAATCACCCGGGTTGAACCACTGCCCGTTTTCCAGCCGCCAGTTGTTGACTGGAAAATAATCGGCGTCGACTCCGTACACCGTGCTCGCCCAGTTCGCGCTGCCGGCGACGATCTGGACCCCGGTCCGCACGCTCGCTGCGGCGTACGCGACGCCATCGACCTCGTTCTTGATCGCCAATGTGTCGGATTCCGTCAACGTCCACTTGCTACCCGTGCCCAAGCGCGTCGCGCCGGTCTTGCCGACTCCAGAGAGCACCTCGAGTCGGTTGGAGCCCAGCTGACTGATTGCGCGATCGAGCGCCGCTTGCGTACCTTCGCCAATCGCCACCATAACGATCACCGCGGCGATGCCGATAATGACGCCTAGTGCCGTCAGCGCACTGCGCAGCAGATTTCCACGCAGCGACTGCAATGCCAGGACTACGGTATCACGCAGTTTCATGCGGCATTCGCGCGCTTTGCCAGCACGCCGTCCGCCATCAGATACTGGCGATCGGCATATGCGGCGACTTTGGGGTCGTGCGTGATCAATACGACCGTCCGGCCCTCGGCGCGCAATTTCGAGAACAGCGCCAGTACGTCGTTGCCGGTTTTCGAATCGAGCGCGCCGGTCGGTTCGTCGGCGAGCAGCACGCTCGGATTGTTGATCAGCGAGCGTGCGATCGCCACACGCTGCTGCTGCCCGCCCGACAGCTCGGGCGGGCGATGCCGCGCACGGTCAGCCAGTCCGACAGAGGCGAGTGCCGCGAGGGCACGCGACCGCCGATCGGCTGGCCAGGTATCGGCGTATACGAGAGGCATCATCACGTTTTCGAGTGCGCTCAAGCGCGGGAGCAGTTGAAAGCTCTGAAACACGAAGCCGATCTTGGCGCTACGCAGACGCGCGCGCGCCTCGACACCAAGCATCGCCACGTTGACACCATCGAGGTGGAAGGTGCCCGAACTGGGCGTATCCAGACAGCCGATGATGTTCATCATCGTCGTCTTGCCCGATCCGGAGGCTCCCATGATCGCGACGAATTCGCCGCGCCGGATGGCCATCGATACGCCACGCAGAGCGTGTACTTCAGCGCCTGTCCCGCGGCCATAAACCTTGGACAGCTGCCTGACCACTATGATTGGTGATGGGTCTGCGCTCACTGACTTAACTCCCGTGTGGCGTCGATCCGATCACCACCTCGTCGCCGACCTTGAGCGCATCGCCGAGGACCTGCGTGTGCTCGGCGTCCACTATGCCGACCTGTACCGCTACGGCCTTCAGATGCGCCCCTTCAAGCACCCAGACTGTACCGTGCCGAGCACTCGCGGCCTGGGAAAGTTCGCGATCCAAGACCTGACGTTGTGTGTCGCTCAACATCGCACGCAACGGTTGCAGCGCGGTATTGAGCGCGTCCGATGCGCGATTGCGGCGGCTCTCGCCTGTGGCACCGGTTTCGCTGGCAGCGGACGGTTCCGCAGCGCTTGCTGTTTTCCGCGCCTGCCCGCTCCCCTGTACCTGCTTCGCCTGCTTTTGTTCACGAATCGCTTCGACCGCAGTGTCAAACAACTTCTTCTGGTCCTCGTTGAGTTGCAGCTTCTTCCCGAGCGCTTTCCACTCGATCTTCCCGCCGCGGCCACTTGCCGGTGGAGGAGCCGTGGACTCGGGCGGCCGGAAGCGCAGCGCGCCGTTTGGCACGCGCAGCGCATCTGCGATACCGCCGACGTCGATGACTGCATTCGCGGTCATCCCCGGCAGGAGGGTCAGGTCCGTGTTCTGGATGATTACGACGACGGGATAGGTGACGACGTTCTGCACGGTCAGAGCCGAAAGGCGAATCTGCTCGACCTTGCCACGAAACACCCGATTGGGGAAAGCGTCGACGCGAAAATGCACGTCTTGTCCCTCATGTATCTGGCCCACGTCTGCTTCATCGGTATTCAGATCGAGCTCCATCTGGGTAAGGTCTTCGGCGATCTGAAACAACACGGGCGTCTGGAAGCTCGCGGCGACGGTCTGTCCTGGCTGTACGTTTCTCAACACGATCACTCCGTCGACTGGCGCCGTAATGACGGTGCGATTGAGGTCCAGTTGCGAGTTCGCTAGCGCGGCCCGCTTTTGCTTTACCGTCGCTTCGGCGACCTGGATCTGCGCTGCAGCCGATCCACGTCGGGCAGTCGCCTGATCGAGCGTGAGCTGGGCGGCATCAAGGTCGGTCTGGGCGATCAGTCCTTTCTGCTTGAGCGCCTCGCGCCGCACGAGATCGCGCGCCGCGCTCTTGAGCGTGACATCGGCGTCGCGTGCGGCGGCGTTCGCCGCCGAAACGCTGGCTTCCGCACTTGCAAGGTCCGCTTGCGCCTGCGCAAGTCTGATTTGATAGGTGGACGGATCGATATGCGCGATGGGCTGGTTCGCATGGACGTGCTGATTGAAGTCGCCTTCGACCGATGCGATCTGGCCGGACAGTTGGGATCCCACATCGACGGTAATGACCGCCTTGAGGTTGCCGGTCGACGCGATGGCAAGTTGGATCGGACCGTGATCGACGACGGCTGTGCGGTACTCACTCGCGATCCGGCCGCGCTCAAACGAAAGGTAGGCGCCGGCGGCGACCAGCGTTGCGCCTGCTGTCAGCGCGATCCACGTCAGCGCGATCGGTGCGCGACCACGCCAACGAGGCGGCGGTGCGAGAGTTGAGTTTGAGGTCATCAGAGGTGGTCCTTCCGGATTCAGTTTGCGTTGCGCAATCCAGCGATGGGTGCGGTTGCCGAACCGGCGCGAAAGCGAACGCCATTGTTGGCAGCAAGGAACGAATACATCGTTTCGCGCGGCGAGAGCAATAGCTCGATCCGGGCGACGATGTGCCCGGTGATGTCGGTCCAGGCCGGATGGCGTTGCCGAAATGGATGGGGCGCGAGTTTCAGCAGCGCGGCCGCTGCGTCGAGTCGGATCCTTCCAAGATCGGGAACATCCGTTGCCGCCGCCGCGTAACCCGCGAGCATCGCGCTAAAGATGCAGGTGATGGAATCGGACGCAATCCTGCCGTGCAGCGCGTCGTATTCCAGGTATGCGAGGAAGTTGCCGAGATCGGTCGCCGGATCGCCAAGTTGCGCACGGTCGAAGTCGATTAGGGTCACGCGTTCATCGGAAAGGACGACCTGGCTGGCATCGAAGTCGCCGTGAATCGGTCGCATGCAGGACGGCAGCGCCAACAATCGCTCCGCTAGTACGCGCACGACAGCGCCGATCCGCGCCGACAACTCGGGTGATATACGCGACAGGGAATTGCCGAGATCGACCAGCGCCGTTGCCTGGGACGTTCGGGAGACGGGCAGCAGCCCGCGTCCCGTTTGTAGATGCACGTGCGCAATGGCTTGGCCGGTCGCATAGAGTTCCGCCTGAGCGAATTCTCCATCGGTCAAGCGATTCCGAAGCAGTGCGCCTTCGACCCAGCCGAGCACGATGGCCCGGTCCGCATCGGACAGCGCGATCAGCGGGGCCAGCCCGAGCGACGCGCTTGGCTCGAACGCGCGCGCACCGCTGACCGCCGCGGTGTACCCAGCCGCCGAGTAGAGCTTGAGTAGAGCCGCGCCGTGTTGCCCCTCCAGGCGCGCCACATAGCGTCGCTTCGGCTTGTAGCGCAGCTTGACACGAATGGCATGCGCCAGGTCGGGCCGCTCCGGCAACAGCCTCAGCAACCAATCGCAATCGGCGGTGGCCAGAACCGGCAAGCCGGGATCATCAGGAAACAAATGGATCAGGATGACAGATTCGGCAAGCCGCACCCGGCTTGCCCCCAGCGGGCCGCCGGGGCGTGCACCGCGCAGCGCCCGCTCCACCTTCTTGGCGCGACTGTCCGCGCAGGCTTCGGCCTGAAGCTCTAGGTCTTCGGACCCCACGTCGATCCGATATGACACAACGCAAGTGAGCCCCGGCTTGTAACGCAGGAAGCAGCAGCGGGCAGTGCGGATTTGCATGTCCGGAAATGCTTTTTCAAGCGCCGCTGCGAACGCTTCGGAATCAAGTACGGTCGCAAGCCCGCGGATCGCCGGGTCGCGCCGCACCAAGGCCTCGTCAGCTGGCGACAACATGGCGTTTGGACCGTTTCGGCATCGCCGACATCTGCAGCCGGAAGAGTGACGCGTACCGCCCGTTCTGCCGCATAAGCGCTTCGTGGTTGCCGCGCTCGATGACACGATGCTTGTGCAGGTACAAGATCTGGTCGGCATTACGCGCCAGCGCCAGATCGTGCGCGATCACGAAGGTCGTGCGTCCCTGAGCAAGCCGTTGCAGCGCCTCGATGACCAAGCGCTGGTTGGTCTCGTCGAGTCCGCTCGTCGGCTCGTCCAGAATCAAAATCGGGCTCTTGCGAAGTGCGGCGCGCGCGATCGCGATGCGTTGGCGCTGTCCGCCGGAAAGTGTGGTTCCGCGCTCGCCGACGACTGTGTCATAGCCCTGTGGCATCTGGCGGATGAAGTCGTCCGCATTGGCCAATCGAGCCGCAGCCTCGATTTCGCTCCGCGCGGCCCCTTGCGCTCCGTGGGCGATGTTTTCCCATACTGGCGCGGCAAACAGGACGCTTTCCTGCAGCACAACGCTGATTTGTTGGCGCACGGAGGACAACGTGTAGTCGCGCAGGTCCCCGCCATCGATCAGGATGCTGCCGCTGATCGGGTCGTAGAGGCGAAGCAACAGGCTTACCAGGGTCGATTTGCCGACGCCGGACGATCCTACCAACGCGACGCGTTCTCCCGGGCGTACCTCGAGGTCGATCTCCTCAAGCACCGGATGACCGGTCTTGTAGCAGAAGCTGACCCGTTCGAGACGCACTTCACCGCGAAAAGCCGGCGCAATTTGCGCATGCGGCAGGTCCTGTACCTCGGGAACGCGGCCCAGCAGATTGGTCACACGCTCGCCTGCGGCGGCGGCCTTGGCGAGTCGCCCGGTGTACTTGGCGAAATCCTGGATCGGATTAAACGCACGCTTGAGATACGTAATGAAAACTAGCAGGTCGCCGGGCGTCAGCGCGCCGCTCAGTACGCGGTTGCCTCCATAGAGCAGCACGAGGCCGGTGGAGATCCCCATCATCACGTCCACAGAGCGTTCGAGCTTGCCCGAAAGGCGTCGGACCCGAAGGTCTTCATGCTGACTCTTGTCGCTACCTGAAACGAAACTCTCGGCGAACTTTTCCTCCAGCGATAATGCCTGCACGATCTTGATCGCGCCGATGGATTCGGCCGCAGCCGCTGCGAGCGCGCCCTCCCGCTTTCGTTGCTTGCCGGCCGCTTCCCTGATCTCACCGGACAGTCGATACGCAATCCGCGCCAGCACAGGCAGAGTCGCGAGTGAAACCAGCGCCAGGCGCCAGTCCATCCACAGCATCACCGCCACCATGCCCATCAGCACGAAGAATGCGGACACAAGCGGCATGATCGCGGTCACTGCGACTTCCTTGAGCACATTCACGTCGCTCATCACGCGCAGGATCAGGTCACCGCCTCGGGCCTCGCTGTGAAAGGCAAGCGATAGCCGCTGCAAGTGCCGAAACAACTGGTTGCGCATGGCTGTCAGCACGCGGCTGCCGACGCGAGCGAATCCGATGGTATTGAAATAGTCGGCGAGCGCGCGCAACGCCGCTAACACGACTGTGGCAAGTGCTGCCAGGACAATGATCGTGCTTGCATCCCAGTGATCGCGAAGGCTGATCGCGGCATGGTCGCCGCGCGCCGATACGGTGATCGCGAACACGCCGTCGAACACGAGTTTCAGTGGCCATGGTTCCATCAGGCGCAGCACGATACTCGACGCGAGTGCGGCGAATGCTCCGAACAGCGGCGCGCGCTCGCGACGAATATGCGGCCACAGATGGCGAAGCGTATCCCACAGGCTGGGCACGGCCTCGCGCAGCGGCATCGTGATCGGGCGACCCTTCATCGGAACGCGCATGCCCCGCTTGTGATTTCCGCGGGTGGCCGATTCGGCATGGCGTAAAGGTCAGATATCGTCATCGTGCGGGCCGACGAAACCTGCGAGCGCAAACAAGCGCGCAGCCGCAAGGTCCCAAGTATGACCGGCTAGCACGGTGACACGTGCTGCCGCGCCCATCGCCCGCCGCCCAACGCTGTCGCACGCGAGCCGCTCCAGTGCTTGGGCGATCGCAGCGGCCTCGCCCGGAGGTACCAGCAAACCGTTCACGCCGTGATCGATCAGTTCACCAATCTCGCCTATGCGGCTTGCCACCACTGGCACGCCCATCGCCATGGACTCGTAGATCTTCAGCGGCGAAAAATAGAAATCGCCGGTGGCTGGATAAGGCGCGGTGCTGACGTCCATCGAGGCAATATACTGCGGCACTTCTTCCGCGGGTACCGAGCCGGTCATCACGAGGGCATCCGACAGGCCGTGTCGCGCCGCGTCCTCGATGAGGCGCGCGCGTTCCGGGCCATCGCCAACGATCAGCAGGCGACTGAGTGGATGCTTGGCTGCGAACGCGGCAAAAGCTTCGATCAGCACGCCCAGGCCGTGCCAGGGTTTGAGTGTGCCGAGGAATCCGACGGTGAACAGGTCGGGTGCGGGCAAGGCAGCGGGGATTCCAGCCGGAAAGCGGCGCGGATCGATCCCGTTCGGCACTACGTGGACACGTCCGAGTGCATGCTCGAATCCTTCCAGATAGCGTGCGACGCCGGTCGAGACTGCGCACAAAACCGAGGCGGCAGCGAACGCGCGCCGTGCCACCGACTCGGCAGTCGCGCGATCCACGAGGCCCCGGTGCGTGGCCTGTTCCTCGATCAGCGGTGCGTTGACCTCCAGAATCGACGGCGTCTCTCGCTCCCTGGCCCACTCCATCGCCGCGCAACTCCATAGCGAATAGCGCTCGTAGACGAGGTCAAACGGACCTGCCTGTTCAAGCGTATTCCGCAGCGCTGCGTTGGCGCGGAACAGCCCGGTTTCACGCTGCGCCAGATCGCCCTTCGCAACTGCGGGTAGCTGATGCGTACGCACGTGGGCGAGGTCATCGGGTATATCGCCGCCAAGACTGGCGGCGAACAGTTCCACAGTCGCACCGTGATGGAGCAAGGCACGCAGCATGCCCTGGACATGCACAGAGTTTCCTTTGCGGCCGTACACCGGCACGCCGGGATCGGCCGTGACATAGGCGACGCGCATCGGCTTGGCGCGGACCCGCCGCAGGTAAATGCTCACAGCGTGAGTGGTCATGACTTTTCGCGGCTGTCTCCAGCGCCGACGCCGACGGTGCTGCGCAACCGGTTTAGGCGGGCACGGAACAGGTGCGCCAGAGGAAGTACCGATCCGTCCAGCGCGCGCGTGGAGAAAATCCTTCGCCTCCCAGCCTCGCCGAGTCGCCGGCGCAGCGCCTCGTCCCCCAGCAACCGTTCGATCGCCGCGGCAAGGGCAGCCGGATCATCCGGTGGAACCAGTACGCCGGTCACGCCATCCTCGATCAGTTCCGGGATGCCGGAAATCACGGTCGCCACGACGGGAATGCCACACGCCATCGCCTCGATAAGCACGTTCGGAACGCCATCCCGGTCCCCATCATCGGTGACGACCGGAGACAGCGCGAACAGCTCAGCGTGCGCATATTCCACGAGCAAATCACCTTGCGTGCGAGCGCCTCCCAAGTGCATCAAGTGGGCAATTCCGGCATCGACGGCGTCGGATTGCACCGCGGCCGACAGCGGACCGCCGCCGAAGATGCGACAGTCGAACCTCACCCCTCGTGATGCCACGATCCCGAGCGCACGTACCAAGCGGTCAAACCCCTTCTTCGGCACCATGCGGCCGATGCTGAGAATCCGTCCGCCGACCGGCCTGCGTTCCACTGCGCCGAAGCGTTGAAGGTCGACACCGTGCGGGATTACGTGCAGCTTTTGTCCGGCCTGTGAGCCCATCAGGCCGGCGAGGTATTCGCCGTTCGCCGCGGTGCAGGTCACAACGAATTCCGCGCTGCGTGCGCGCAGCGAAACAGTAGCCGGATTGGTCGTGTACAAATCCTTGGCGTGTGCGGTGAAGCTGAAGGAGATTCCGCAGATCCGGTGCGCGAGGTAAGCCACCGACGACGGTCCGTGCGCAAAGTGCGCGTGCAAGTGCCCAGCGTTCATCGCATCGAGCATGCGCACCAGGCGAGTTGCCTCGGCGAGGTGTTTCCAGGTCGTGAGCGTGCCGCGCGACAACGCGAATCGGACTGCGCCGGCGAAGCCGCGCGGATGCGCAAAGGCCGCCGCGATCATGCATCCCCAGAGACCGATCCAGGTTTGCCATTCGTCGTCCTTTCTTAAATAGCTGACTTCCTGCCGCATAGCCGCGGCTTCGGGCTGAACGTGCGGCTCGTGCGGATCCATGATCGCGAACAGCCGCAGCGGAATATCCTGGCGACGCAGTTCGACGATCTCATTGAACACGAAGGTTTCGGACAGGCGCGGGAAGCGCTTGACCAGCATGGCGAGTGGACGCAACGTGCCCGGATTGGCGGAATCCGCGGCCGGAACTCTCGCCGGGTCGATCGCGGCGACGGACGTCTGCGCGTTCAGCACAAACTCAAAGCCGCCCTTGCGACCATCCCGTGGTCATGACCCAACATCTCGGCAGCCATGTGCTGAATGTTCGCCAGCCCATCAAGGGCAACCAAGTCGCGGATCGAGCGATGCGAAAGCACATCCTGGTGCAGCCACGCTGACACGCTCTCGGCCGACAGCGAATCGGGGTGCAATACTTCGAGTAAATCCAGCGCCTCGAGCCGCTGCGCGCGCAGCAGTTGTTCGATCCGTGGCCGGACGCGAGGTATGATCAAACTCGGACGCTCGCACGAGAGGATCTCCGAGACCGAATTGTAGCCGCCCATCGCTACCACGCGCGTCGCCCGCCTGATCAGCATCAGCGGCTCGGGAATCATCCCTATCACGCGAAAGCGCGGGTCGCACTCCGCGCGCGCGCGTAGCGGAGCGAGATCTTCGTGCGGGAGGTAGGGCCCCGCCACGATTACGCCATTCCAGCCGGATGGAAGCTTGGCTGCTGCGAATGCGCGAGCGAGTTCGCCACCGTCCTGCCCACCCCCGATCAGGCACAACGCCAGCGGTCCATCGGGCAGGTTGAGCTCGTCGTAGAGGTCGTAATCATCCTGATTGACAAATTCGAGCCTGGCCAGTTGGTCAAAATAACCTGTGTATTGCATCTTCTCCGACATTAGCCTGGAAAAATGATAGGTGTGGCTTACGTCGAAGATGGTTGGATTGCCATAGACCCAGATCGCGTCGTAATGGCGCCGGATCGTGTCCTCATTACCCGCCTTGTGCCACTCCTGTTCCACAACGGCGGGGTCATCGAGCACGTCGCGCAGGCCGAGCACGCAGCGCGTGCGGCCTTTCGCGCTGAGCAACTGCAGGACGGCGTCCAACTCGCCTCGCGCGCCGCGCGGCACATTGTCGACGATGAACAGGTCGGGTTCGAATGCCGCCATCGCCCCCAGAATGGTCTGCGAGCGAATCGCGATCGTCTCATTCAGGGTCAGTCCGAGCGTCGCTGGTTCGTAGTAGCCATTGTTGGTTTTCTGCAACCCGGGCAGAATCAATCGGTCGCTATTCGGCGGCGGCGGAATAGCTCCGGCTTCAACCTTTCCGGCGATGCTCAGAACGACTGGCTGGACCGCCGACCGAGCCAAGCTATGCGCTATCAATGCGTTGCGACGCAGGTGACCCAGCCCCATCGTGTCGTGCGAGTACAGCGCGATTCGGGGAGGACGCCGCTCTGGGGTTGGCATGTCGACAGATATCCATTAAAGAAAGAACACCGAGCACCCCCTCCCCGTGCTCCAAACTCTATAACATAAATTTACAAATGTTTACAATAAAGCCGAAAAATCTCCTCCGGGTTAACGACCGTTCATTCCACCCATACCTCGACAACACGCCTTGGGTTTGGAGGGGGTCGATTGCGGCAACGGATACCCTTAATGGAACGACTAGAGAGACCGTTCTCGAGAAACGGTGTCGCGTTGCGTCTGTTATCTGTTGCGGGCGTGAAGCCCACGTGACCGAGGAATTTTGGCTTGCCGGCGCAGTCTGGTGCCGATCTGGTCCGCATCTGTTCAATTTCGCCTGGATCAATGCAAACCTGCTCGATGCCGGGCGACGCTGCAGGTAACCGACGGCGATCAACTCGGTGGCGAAATCCTGCGCCTGCTGGGCGCCGAGGCGCCGGGCGCCAAGATCGGCCGCGCCGCGCAGGACGCGTTCGAGCGCGAGCAGGGCAGCGTGCCGCGCACGCTGGCGATTATCGAAAACGTGCTCGAGGAACGCGAAGCGAACACGAATCGGCAAAGACTTAAGAATCGCGCCTTTCGGCGCCGCGGAATCGGCGTTGCCGACTTGTCCTATTCCAGCAGCGAATTCACCGCATCGAGATCTTTCGTCGCCACCACGCCCGCGGACTCCTTGAGCTGCAGCCCGCTGAGCACGAACTGATGGCGCGCCTGCGAGTACGCGCTTTGCGCGTTGAGCAGGGTGCTCTGGCTGATCAGCACGTCGACGATGGTCTTGGTGCCGACCTCGAAACCGGCCTGGGTCGCGTCCAATGCGCTTTGCGCAGAAACCACGGCGGCCTTGGTCGCTTCGACTTCGCTGATGCCGGCGATCACCGCGCGATAGGCGTTGCGGGTGTTCGCGATCACCGCACGGCGCTGCAGTTCGAGCTGGTCCTGAGCCGCATCGCGCTGGAACACCGCCTGGCGCGTCTGCGAGGAGACGAGGCCACCAGAGAATATCGGGATATTGAAGGTCACGCCGATCGTCGTTGCCGTACTCAGCCTATTGTTGTTGGGAATCGCGAACTTCTGCCCGCTGGCGAATTCGTTCACGCTGCCCCACGACGGCGTGTCGTTGCGCGTGAGCGAACCGCTCAGCGTCGGATAATGACCCGAGCGCTGCGTGGAGATGTTGTACTCGGCCGAATCGACCGAGCGCTGCGCCGAGGCGAGCGTGGGATTCTGCTTGTTGGCCAGATCCACCCAGGCCTGCGCATCGGCCGGTGCCGGCTTCTCCAGCGGCAGCGGATCGCGCAGTTTTTTCAGATCGCCGAAATCCTTGCCGATGATCTGGCTCACGCCCTCGCGCGCGGTTTCCACGGCGTTCTGTGCGGTGATCACCTGGGCGACGGCGGCGTCGTGCTGGGCGCGCGCGACATGCACGTCGGTGATCGCGGACAGGCCGACCTGGAAACGCTGTTCGGCCTGATCGAGCTGCTTGGCCAGCGATTTTTCGTTCAATTGCGCGAAGGTGAGCTGATCCTCCGCGGTCAGCACGCCGAAGTAGGCGGTTGCCGTGCGCACGAGCAGACCCTGCGAGGCGGCGTCGTAGGTGTACTGCGCGCCTTCGGCCAAAGCATGCGCGCTGCGCAGACGCGTGATGTTGCCCCAGTTGAAGATCGATTGGGTCAGCATCAGGTTGCCCGGCCGGCTGCGGCCGCTGGCATCGGTGGTGATGATGCCGAAATTGCCGACCTGATCCTGCACAAAGCTTGTATTCGGGCCCTTGCTGCCCTGATCGGAGCGAGCGTAACCGTAGCTGCCATTGATCTGCGGCAGCAGCGCCGCGCGCGCCTGCGGCACGCTTTCCTCGGTGGCGTTCTTGTTGGCGTCGGCGGCGGCCAGGGTCGGATCGGCCTGACGCGCGAGCTGGTAGATCTGCGCCAGATCTTCGGCGTGGGACGGCAGCGGCAGCGCGGCTACGGCGAGCGCCGCGGCGAGCAGCCCCATCCTGAGCGGGGCCGGCTTGAGGCGATCGAGAGACGCACGTTTCAGCTTGATACTTTTACGCATTGTGGAATTTTCCTCAAAAAAATGCTTCGCCGCGGATGCGGAATGCGGGCGCTTCAGAGCGCGAATCGTGCAGCCGGTGCCGCATGGCTCAGATAGGGCAGATCGGTTTCGAACATGGCTTCCTCGCTCCACTGCCCATCGGCGCCACGCGTGTACAGCAACGCACGTTGCGCGGGCGATGTGCCGACGATCGCGAGCAGGCGACCACCGGGCTTGACCCAGTCGCGCCAGCGTGGCGGAAGCGTGGCGACCGCGCCAGTGACAAGCATCACGTCGAAGACCTGTTCGGGAACGAATCGATGCACCGCCTCGGCGACCTCGACGCGTACGTTGCGCAGCCCCGCGCCCGCCAGGCGCGCGCGCGCCGCATCGACGAAATCCGCATGCTGCTCGATGCTGACGACGTCGTGCGCAAGGCGTGCGAGGCAGGCGGTGACGAAGCCCGAGCCGGTGCCGATTTCCAGCACGCTCTCCGCGCGCATCGGCGAGATCGCCTGCAGCACGCGGCCTTCGACCACGGGTTTCATCATCACCTCGGCGTGACCGAGCGGCAATTCCAGATCGGCGAAAGCGAGGTTGCGGCAGGCGCTGGGGACGAAATCCTCGCGCCGGATTGCGGTGATCGCTTCGAGCACGCGCGAATCCAGCACGTCCCAGGGACGCACCTGTTGCTCAACCATATTGCGGCGGGCAAGTTCGATATTCAGCGACATGACATCGGATTCCGGGTGGATGGGGTGCTGAGAGAATAAAGGGACGGCACGCCACTGGGCAATCGTACGATGGCGGAAGCCCCGCGCTTGCCGAAGTGCCGGAAGTCATTCAAACCCCGGCGCTGCCAATTGCATCGCGCAAAACCGTACCCGTTTTGATGGGGACGATCGCGCACGACTCAATGCGTAGCCAGCGCAATCGCCGGCGCATTCGATAAGGATGCATCGGCGTTCGCCGGCGTCGCCGCGGATGCCGGCGCGAGCGCATCGCGGCGCACGCGGAACCAGGCCGCATACAGCGCAGGCAGGAACAGCAGGGTCAACGCCGTCGCCACGAACAGGCCGCCCATGATCGCCACGGCCATCGGTCCGTAGAACGCGCTGCGCGACAGCGGAATCATCGCCAGGATTGCCGCCAGCGCGGTGAGCACGATCGGGCGGAAACGGCGCACAGTGGCATCGACGATCGCGGTCCACGGCGCATGTCCGGCGCCGATGTCCTGCTCGATCTGATCGATGAGGATGACCGAGTTGCGCATGATCATGCCCATCAGCGCGATCGTGCCGAGCATCGCCACGAAACCGAACGGCACTTGGAACACGAGCAGGAACAAGGTCACGCCGATCAAGCCGAGCGGCGCGGTGAGGAACACCAGCAGCACGCGGCTGAAGCTGCGCAACTGGATCATCAGCACGGTGAGAACGACGATCAGGAACAGCGGCATGCCCGCATTGACCGAGGTCTGGCCCTTGGCGCTTTCCTCGACCGCGCCACCGACTTCGAGCAGATAGCCCGGCGGCATCGAGGCGCGGATCGCGTCGAGTTGCGGCAGCACCTGCGCGGTCACGGTCGGCGCCGTGGTCGTGCCGTAGATATCGCCGCGCACGGTGACTGTCGGCAGCCGGTTGCGCCGCCAGATGATGCCTTCCTCGAAACCGTAGCTCACGGTTGCGATCTGTTTCAGCGGCACGCTCTGGCCGGACGGCGTCGGCACGGCCAGGCTTTCGAGCAGGGACAGGCGCGCGCGTTCGTCGCCCGGGCCACGCAGGGAAACCTCGATCAGTTGATCGCGCTCGCGGTAATACGTCACCGGCACGCCGGACAGCGAGCTTTGCAGGAAATTGGCGAGATCCTGCGACGACACGCCGAGCACGCGCGCACGCTCCTGATCGATGCTCAGATGCACGACCTTGGAGGGCTCCTCCCAGTCGAGGTTCACATTGCGCAGCGTCGGATTCTGGTGCATCACATCGGCGACCTTGCGCGCGAGTTCGCGCACGGTCGGAATGTCCGCGCCGGACACGCGGAACTGCACCGGGTAGCCGACTGGCGGGCCGTTTTCCAGGCGCACGACGCGCGCGCGCAGTTCGGAAAAGTCGTGGTCGAACAACTCGATCAGATCGCTGCGCAAATGCTCACGGTCGGCGGTGGATTTCGCCAGCAGCACGAATTCGGCGAAGCTCGCCTGCGGCAATTGCTGATCGAGCGGGAGATAGAAACGCGGCGCGCCCGAACCGACGAAGGCGACATAGTTTTCTAGTTCCGGACGTTGGGCCAGCCACGCTTCGAGTTTCTTCACTTGTGTTTCGGTCGCGCTGATCGACGCGCCTTCGGTGAGTTTCAGATCGACCATCAACTCCGGCCGCGTCGAGTCGGGGAAGAATTGCTGCTGCACGAAACCGAAACCGGCAAGCGAGAGCAGGAACGCGAGCACCGTCGCCGCTATCACAGTCTTGCGATGGCCCACGCACCAGTCGACCACGTTGCGGAAGCGGCTATAGAACGGTGTCGCATACGGGTCGTGATCGGTGTGTCCTTGATCGTCCTTGATCAAAAAATTACGCAGCAGTGACGGCAGCAACGCGACCAGCTGCGCGCGCCAAACCGTCGCGCGCGCCGCGACCGAACCGGGTTGCGGCGCCGGCGCATCGTGCTCGGGCAGCAGCTTGTAGCCAAGATACGGGATCAGCATCACCGCGGCGACCCAGGAAATCAGCAGCGCGAGCGCGACAACTTCAAAGATCGAACGCGTGTACTCGCCGGTGCCGGATTTCGCGGTTGCGATCGGCAGGAAACCCGCCGCGGTCACCAAGGTGCCGGTCAGCATCGGGAACGCGGTCGAGCTGTAGGCGAACGCGGCCGCGCTGACGCGGTCGTAGCCCTGCTCGATCTTGATCGCCATCATCTCGACCGCGATGATCGCGTCGTCGACGAGCAGGCCCAGCGCCAGCACCAGCGCGCCCAGCGAGATCTTGTGCAGGTCGATGCCGAAATATTTCATCGCCGCGAAGGTCATCGCGAGTACCAGCGGAATCGACAGCGCGACGACCAGACCGGGGCGCCAGCCGAGCGAGAAGAAGCTGACCAGCAGAACGATCGCCACCGCGATCGCCAGCGTGTCGACGAACTCGCTGACCGAGCGCGCGACCGCGCGCGGCTGATCGGTGACGCGATCGAGGTCGAGGCCGACCGGCAAGGTCTTCTGCAGGCGCGCAATCGTCGTATCGAGGTTCGTGCCCAGATGGATGATGTCGCCGCCGGCGCGCATCGCCAACGCGATGCCGAGCGAATTCTTGCCCATGAAGCGCATGCGCGGCTGCGGCGGATCGGCGTAGCCGCGGTGGATGTTGGCGACATCGCCGAGGCGAAACAGGTTGCCGTTCGCACGGATCGAGATGTTGCGGATCGCCTCGACCGAATCGAACGCGCCGGTGGGCCGCAGATAGATGCGGTCGCTGCCGGTCTCGAAACTGCCTGCGGGCGTGATCGCGTTCTGCGCCGCGAGGGTCTTCTGCAATTGATCGAAGCTGACGCCGAGCGTGGCGAGTTTGGCGTTGGACAGCTCGATCGTGACCTTTTCGTCCTGCAGGCCGATCAGCTCGATCTTGGCCACGTCGGGCACGCGCAGGAGTTCGAGTTTCAGGCGTTCCGCATAGTCGCGCAGTTGCGCATCGCTGTAGCCGTCGCCGCTCAGCGCGTAGATATTGCCGAAGGTGTCGCCGAATTCGTCGTTGAAGAACGGTCCGAGTACACCTTGCGGCAAAGTATACTGGATGTCGCCGATCTTCTTGCGCACCTGATAGAAGAAATCCGGCACGTCCGACGGCGGCAGCGTGTCCTTGATCACCACGAACACCTGCGACTCGCCCGGCCGCGAATAGCTGCGCAGGAAGTCGACTTGCGGCAGTTCCTGCAGCTTCTTCTCGATCCTCTCGGTGACCTGTTCGGTCACTTCGGCCGCGGTCGCGCCCGGCCACTGCGTCTGCACGACCATCACTTTGAAGGTGAACGGCGGATCCTCGGACTGGCCCAGACCCATGTAGGACCACACGCCGAGCGCGGCGAGCAGGAAGATAAAGTAGCGCAGCAACGCCTGATTGCGCAGCGACCATTCGGAAAGATTGAAGCGGCTCATGTCTGCTCGAAGATCAGTAGATTGAAAGATTCACCACTAAGGACTCAAAGGACATAAGGAAAAGATAAGCAAGGAAACGAAATTCCAAGAATCTTTCTTCGCGGGCCTTGGTGTCCTTTGTGGTCGCTTGTACGCTTTACGCGATTACAGGTTTACCGAACGGTTCAACGTATCGATTGGCGCGATCGCCTGGCCTTCACGCAGCTTGTGCACACCGGCGGTGACGATCCATTCCTGCGCGCTCACGCCGCCGGAAATCGTCACGCCTTGCTCGCGGTAGGCGGCCACGTTCACCGGCGCGAGACGCACCTGGTGCGTCTTCGCATTGACCACCCACACCGCAGGCTTGCCACCGAGTTCGTACAGGGCCGCCAGCGGGATAAGGATCTGCGCGGTCGTGTTGGCATCGACGAAGTAGACGCGCGCGGTCTGGCCCAGGCGCGGCGCGAGCGCGGCATCGTCAAAACTCACGCGTACGCGATAGGTGCGCGTGGTGTGGTCGGCCTCGGGGCTGATCTCGCGCAAATGGCCGGCCAGTTGTTTGCCCGCATCGGCCCAGGACTCGATCGCGACAGCCTCGCCGACGCTATAGGCGCCAATGCGATTTTCCGGTACCGCGATTTCCACTTCGAGAGAACCATCGCGCGCCAGCATCGCCACGGCTTGTCCGGCACTCACGACCTGGCCGGCTTCGGCGTTGATCGCGGTGATCACGCCGGCGTGGTCGGCGCGCAGCGAGGTGTATTCGGCCTGGTTTTGCGCGACCGCGAATACCGCATGCGCCTGTTGCAATTGCGCCTGCGCCGCCTTGAGCGTGTTGCTTACCGTGTCGAACTGGGTCTGGCTGATGAAATGCTTGTCGAGCAGCGGACGGTAGCGGTCGAATTCGGATTGGGCCAGATCGCGGTTCGCGCGTGCCGAACTGAGGTTCGCATTGGCGCTGGCGACCTGCAGTTTGAGATCCAGCGGATCGAGCTCGGCCAGCACCTGGCCTGCCTCGACGTGATTGCCGACATCGACCAGCCGCGTCTTGATCTTGCCGTTGACGCGAAAGCCGAGCTGGCTTTCGAAGCGCGCATGCACGTCGCCGGAATAGACTTCGGCATTCAGCGCATCGGCAGCTTGCGGGTGCGCGACCAGCGCATTGCGCGGCGCTTCGGGCGCGGCGGCCTTGCTGTTGCAGCCGGACAGGTCGACGAGGGCGGCAAAGGCCAGCATCGCGGCGCTCAATTTGGATGTATAAATAAGGGTACGCATCGCCACCAGTCTCCTGCAGCTGCAACATGCTAATTAGTGAACGTTGTGGTATAGTATCAAATACTATACCGAGTTGTCCAGTAATTCAAGCAAGTCATTCGAAATCGTCAGGCAGCATCCATCGCGCCCGGCAGCAATCATTCAAACTCACACGGAAGAAAGTCGCGGAAACCCCATGAACATAGCCATCGCCAAAACCTGCGGACCAGGTCGTCCCAAGGACCTGGAAAAGCGCGCCGCCATCCTGCAGGCGGCCAAGCGCTTGTTCACCACACAGGGGTTCGAGGGCACCAGCATGGATGCGATCGCCAACGCGGCGGGCGTGTCCAAGCTAACCGTCTACAGTCATTATCAAGACAAGGAACGCCTGTTCACCGCGGCCGTCGAACAGGTGTGCCTGGAGCAGATGCCGACGGAGATTTTCAACGCCGATCTGAAGGGCCCGATCCGGCGCCAGCTGCTGGCGATCGCGCGCGCGTTCTTCGCCTTGATCACCAGCGAGGAAGCGCTCGCCGTGCACCGTACGATCGTCGCCAACGCGCGCCAGTCGCCGCGACTGGCGGCGATGTTCTGGGAAGCCGGCCCGCGCCGCACCCAGCTCGGGCTCGAATCCTTCCTGCGCGCCGAAGTGACGGCGGGCAAACTCGAGATCGCCGATATCCATCGCGCGGCGACGCAGTTTTTTTGCCTGCTCAAAGGCGAATGCCACGCGCGCATGGAATTCGGCTGTGGCGAAGTCATGACCCAGCGCGAGATCGACGAGCACCTCAACGCGACGGTCGATCTGTTCCTGCGCGCTTACGCGCCGCGTTAGATCGCGCACCAGCCGGCATAGGGTTTTCTCGCCGCGAGCAGCGGCGCTAACCTCAGACGGTCCTCTCGCTGAGGACTAATCGAGCGGACTGCGGCAGATCAGGAGCGATTGCGCCCAAACTCCTTGATGATCCAGTCGTCGAGCAGGCGCTTGTCGTAGCTCAGCGAATCGGTGTTGAACGGCACCGTACGCTGCAGATAGGCCAGATCGCGCAGCTTGCTGTCGCCTTCACGGATCGTGGCGCCGTCGCTGCCGAGCAGTTTGTAATGCAGGTCGATGCGCGGCGGGTACAGATCCGTCATGAAGCGGATGTCCTGCGCGTTCGGCCCGCGCCAAGGTTCGAAATCGCCGGCCAGCTTGATATCGTTGATGGTCACCTGCAGTTGCTGACCGGGAGGCAACTTGAGATCGGCGCGCTTGCGCAAATACTCGCCCAGGGTCTTCTGCCAGTCCTCGGGTCGCAGCCAGCCGCGGTGCATCTGGTTGTCCTTGACCTCGCTCAACTTGTCGGTCGGCGCCCAGTCGACCTGGATGCGCTCGGGCAGCGGCTCGCGGGCGTGGACAAAGGTCGCGCCGGCGGCCAATGCGAAAAATGTCGACGCGAGCAACGCCAGGCTGCGTGAATTGAAGCGGCGTAATGCGTTCATTGGAAACCTCGTTCGCTTCCGCAAGATGCGGTTCAGTCTACTTGGACATGACGCCGGGCAGCGAAGTTTCGTCGCACAGTTCCCATCCGTGGCGCTTCGTGTTTCAATTCGGGGTGTGAAGCGGGGGTGTTCGCGCTGCGTTGCAGCGTGAACTGAGAAAAACCCTTGGTACCTGATCCGGATCATGCCGGCGTAGGGAAGCTTCGATGGCGCCCTGCCGTCCCGCCGCTTCGTCACCACTCTTCTTGAGAAGTCCGCGCAGGACGCGCGGTTTTTAGCCAGGGACGCACCTGACGAGGACGATTCCATGAATGCTCTTGCCGCCGATCTCGTTCGCGAAACCGCCGCGCTGTCGGAAAACCTCACGCGGCCGATTCCGGGATCGCGCAAAATGTATACTTCCGGCAGTCGCACGGACTTGCGCGTGCCGATGCGCGAAGTCGCGCTCGCCGATACGCCGCTGGTGTTCGGCGCCGAGAAGAACACGCCGTTCGCGCTGTACGACACCTCGGGTCCGTATACCGATCCAGCAGTGCGCATCGATCTTGCGGCCGGGCTTGGGCCGCTGCGCGCGGCGTGGATCGCCGAGCGCGGCGACAGCGAAATTCTCACAGGCCTGAGTTCCGAATTCGGGCGCCGGCGCGCAGCCGACGCGAAACTCGCCGGCGTGCGCTTTCCGCATCTCGGCGCACCGCGTCGCGCCAAGGCCGGCGCGAACGTGTCGCAGATGCACTACGCGCGCCGCGGCATCGTCACGCCGGAGATGGAATTCATCGCGATCCGTGAAAACCAGAAGATCGAGGCGCTCCAAGATGCGGCTCTGCTCGCGCAGCATGCGGGCGAGAGTTTCGGCGCCGCGATTCCGCGCACGGTCACGCCCGAATTCGTGCGCAGCGAAGTCGCGCGCGGGCGCGCGATCATTCCATGCAATATCAACCATCCGGAAAGCGAACCGATGATCATCGGCCGCAATTTCCTGACCAAGATCAACGCCAATATCGGCAATTCCGCGGTGTCGTCGGGCATCGCCGAAGAAGTCGAGAAAATGGTCTGGGCGATCCGCTGGGGCGGCGACACGGTGATGGACTTGTCGACCGGCAGGAACATCCATGAAACGCGCGAATGGATCATCCGCAACTCGCCGGTGCCGATCGGCACGGTGCCGATTTATCAGGCCCTGGAAAAGGTCGATGGCAAGGCCGAGGAACTCACCTGGGAAATCTTTCGCGACACTCTCATCGAACAGGCCGAGCAGGGCGTCGACTATTTCACGATCCACGCCGGTGTGCGTCTGCCGTACATTCCGCTCACCGCCAAGCGCGTGACGGGCATCGTCTCGCGCGGCGGCTCGATCATGGCCAAGTGGTGTCTTGCGCATCACCAGGAGAGTTTTCTCTACACGCACTTTGAGGACATCTGCGAAATCATGCAGGCCTACGATGTGGCGTTCTCGCTCGGCGATGGCTTGCGCCCCGGCTCGATCGCCGATGCCAACGACGCAGCGCAATTCGCCGAACTCGATACGCTCGGCGAGTTGACCCAGATCGCGTGGAAGTACGATGTGCAGACCATGATCGAAGGCCCCGGCCATGTGCCGATGCAGTTGATCAAGGAGAATATGGAGCGTCAGTTGCGCGTGTGTCACGAAGCTCCGTTCTACACTCTGGGTCCGCTCACGACCGATATCGCACCGGGCTACGATCACATCACCAGCGCGATCGGCGCGGCTTTGATCGGCTGGTTCGGCACCGCGATGCTGTGTTACGTCACGCCGAAGGAACATCTCGGC
>JAYTQX010000142.1:0-3194 GCA_043746455.1 Pseudomonadota bacterium | reverse complement strand
AAATCGACCGGCGAGTCGACCGCAAGGCCACGCAAGGTTTCGTCGAAGCGCATTCGGATGTCTACCTGCGGCCCATCTGGCGGCTTCATCGCATCGGCGAAATCGGGGTGCAGATCGAACGTCGAGCCTTCGGCTGCTTCGTGCCTATCCCCGGCATCGGCTGACTGGAACGCAACCCCGCCGGCAATGACCGTCGCCAGCGATTGCGTATCAACCTTCAATCCGGAAGCATTCAAGGTCACATCGATGCCGCTGGCGTTCCAAAAGCGCGTCGAAGGGGTGACAAAGCGTTCATACGGAGCGTCGACAAACAATTGCACGCTGACATGATTGCCGTCTGCGTCCAATTTGTAGGCGGTAATGCGTCCAACCAACAGACGACGGAAATACACCGGCGAGCCGATGTCGAGCGAACCCAGGTCGTCGCTGCGCACGCTGAAGCTGCGGCCCTTGTTGCCGCGCAATACGCCGGGCGGCGTTTCCAGACCGGTGAATTCCTCCTTGATCTGTTTCGAAGTACCAGCGTCGGCGCCGAGATAGGTGCCGGAAAACAGCGTCGTCAAGCCCGAAACGCCACCGACGCTGACACGCGGACGCACCACCCAGAAACGCGAATCGTCCGCGGCGAAATCGGCGGCGCGCTTGTCCAGATTGATGTGCACCAGCACGCGCGTGCGGTCGTCGCTCAGCCCGACGCCGCCCACCTTGCCGATCACGACTTCCTTGTAGCGCACCTCGGTCTTGTCGGCTTCGATACCCTCGGCTGTCTGGAAACTGACCGTGATCTTCGGGCCCGCGGAGTGGTAGGACTTCGCCACCAGAATCAATCCCGAAATCGCGGCGATCAGCGGCACCACCCAGATCAGAGACGGGCTGAAGCCCCCGCGCTTGATCACGGTTGGTGTGGGCAGGTCATTTTCTGGTTCAACCGGTGGAATCGATTCAGCCATGCGCATCATCATCCCAGATCAGGCGCGGATCGAAACCCGCCGAGGCGAGCATCGTCAAAACCACCACAGCGCCGAACGCGATGATACCGGGCTCCGGCCGCGTCTGCGCCAGGTTGCCGAATTGCACCAGCGTCACCAACAGTGCCACCACGAAGATATCCAGCATTGACCAGTGGCCCACGGCCTCGAGCAGGCGATACAGCCGCGCGCGCTGTGGCTGACCCCAGCTCGAGCGTTTCTGCGCGGTGATTGCAAGCAGGCCGAGAGCCAGTATTTTCAGGATCGGCACGACAACACTGGCGACGAACACGATGATTGACAGATCCCACGATCCACTATTCCACAAATCCACAACGCCGCCTAGGATGGTGTGGTTCTCGATATCGAACAGTGTGCCGGTACGCATGACCGGCAGCGACATTGCCGGAATGTACAAGATCACCGAAGCGATCAGCAGCGCCCAGGTGCGCTCGATGCTGTGCGGCTTGCGCGGGTGCAGGATCGCACCGCAGCGCGAACATCGGTCGGGCGCGGAGCTGGCGCGCGCATGCGACAACTGGCCGCATGCCGTGCAGGCGATCAGTCCTATTCGCAGCGCGCTGGCCGTGTCCCTCATTCGCTGCATTCCGCGGCGATATCCCACAGACGCGGGTGATCGAATGAAATTACCAGCGTGATCAAAAACGTCAGCGCCGCAAACGCCCAGAGGCCAACCTCCGGAATTACGGTCAGGCCGGCGATGCCGTCGAGTTTCACGAACGCGACCACCGCGCTGAGCATGAACACCTCGGTCATGCTCCAGTCGCGCGCGAAACGCAACAGCCGCATCGCGTCACCGAAGCCGCGTGGACGTCTGCCGCGCGCGAGCGGCCACAGCACGTAGGTCACCGCGAGCAGTTCGGCCAGAGGAAAAAAGAACGCGGTCAGCGCTGCTAGCACCGCGATCGCACCGACGTCTTCATTCCAGGCGGCAATGATCGCCCCCCACAACGTGGTGCTGTTGTGCACCCCGTACAGCTCGACATCAACGATCGGATAGAAGTTGGCGATCGCGAACACCACGAGCGCCGCCAGCGCGAGCGCCAGCATCGCGTTTGGACGCAGGCGCTGTTCGCGCTCGATGCTTGCGCCGCAGCGCGTACAACGGATGAGCACACCTTTGTAGGGAAGCTTGTGCGGTTTGCAATAGACCGCGTCGCAATGCTCGCAAACGATCCAGGATTCGCTCGCTTTCATGCTTCGATTCCCCGATTACGCCGTCCGCGCGACTGCCGCGTGGTCTGTTGGCCCATACACCAACCCAGCGTAGCTGGAGCTGGCTGAATAGAGGCATACAGATTCGCGGCGCGGACCCAGTTTGCAATAAGGAATGTCACCAAAGGTAATACATCCTTTCGGGGTGGCCTTTCTTCCGGACCTCGATCCGAGGGCACGGAAGTGCGCATTTCCCGATTTCGGTTGCCAGAAAGCAGCCGTTCGCGAGCTTCCGGTTTGGGTCGAGACTTGCCGTTCGGCGAACGTCTTAGATCGGCCTATTGAGCGTTGGCGCGCGCATAAAACTGACCAGGTAACCGGAGTTTTTCTCGCTCAAAATTGACCAGGGTGCTCAACCTATTCTGCTGAGTTGTTGACCAGCAGGAAAACGAGGTGATCACCATGAGTATGTACGCCAAGGTACGCCGGATGCATTTCCGGGAGAAGACCCCGATCAACGAGATCGCACGCCGGACCAGTCTTTCGCGCAACACGATCAAGAAGTGGCTGAAGGAACCGGAGCGCGCTGAGCTCAGGTCTGCGCGCCCACCGGGAGCCACCAAGCCCGATCCGTTTATCGCCGACCTGCGCCAAGCGCTGGAAGTTGACGCGCACCGACCCAAGCGCGATCGGCGCACGCTGCTGGTCCTGTTTCGTGACCTGAAGTCTCGTGGTTACAGCGGCAGCTATTCGCGCCTGACCGTCAACGTCCGCGGCTGGCTTGCGCAGGCCGGCGCCGTGACGGCGCGCTCGGCGTATGTGCCCTTGCAGTTCGAGTGGGGCGAGGCGTTTCAGTTCGATTGGAGCGAGGAAGGGATTGTGATCGGCGGAGTCTATCGCCGGATTCGGCTGGCCCACATGAAGCTGTGCGCCAGCCGGGCCTTCTGGCTGGCGCAATCGCTACTCGGTGCCGTGCGAACTGGCTGGCCACCGCGTCAGTGTGCACTTGTATCCCGAACGCATCGTGGTCTGCGCCGAGCAACACATCGT
>JAYTQX010000141.1:0-6269 GCA_043746455.1 Pseudomonadota bacterium | reverse complement strand
TGGTGGATGTGATAGGCTGCGCCGCGCTCGCGCAGGCGGGCCTCGAATTCCTCGTGATTCCACGCGCTGCCACTCATAGTTGGATATCCATGCCGTCGTAGGCCAATTCGATACCCGCCGCGAGCACTTGCGCGTGTTCGGTGCTGTCTTCGTCGAGGATCGGATTGGTATTGTTGATGTGGATCAGGATTTTTCGCGTGGCCGCAGGCAGGCGCGCGAGCTGTTCGAGCATGCCGCCCGTGCCCGCCTGCGCAAGATGGCCCATTTCGCGCGCACGCTTTTTCGACACGCCCAGCGCGATCAGTTCGTCGTCGTGGAAGCAGGTGCCGTCGATCAGCAGTGCATCGGCGCGTGTCATCGCATCCCACAGCGCAGGTTCGATCTCGCCGACGCCGGGTGCGTAGAACAGGCGCTTGCCGTTGGCCGTACTTTCGACGGACAGGCCGATATTGTCGCCGGCGACCGGACGATCGCGATGCGGCGAATACGGCGGCGCATTGCTGCGCAGTGGCAGGGCGCTGAACTCCAGCCCCGGAATCTGCGGCATCGTGAAACGCGAGCCGTCGAGCGGAATCGGGTGCCAGGCAACACCGCAGTAATGCTCGAGCAGACGGAACAGCGGATTGCCGCGTTCGAGGTCCTCGCGCACCGACTCGGCGCACCAGATATCCAGCGGCTGGCGATGCTCGCGCAGCATGTACAGGCCGGTGACGTGATCGATTTGCGCGTCCATCAACAGCACGCTGCAAATCGCGCTGTCGCGGATCGCACGCGCCGGTTGCAGTTCGGGGAATGCTCGCAATTGGCTAAGAACATCAGGCGATGCATTGCACAACAGCCAGTCGGCCTGATTGCCGCTCAGCGCGATCGACGATTGCGTGCGCGCCTGCGCCTTGATCGTGCCGCGGCGCACGCCATCGCAGTTGCGGCAGTTGCAGTTCCATTGCGGAAAGCCGCCGCCGGCGGCGGAGCCGAGCACATGAATTCGCACAAGATTCAGTGTGATCGGTATTGCAGCGAACGCGCCGGCCGGCCCTTGTACGGGGCGACCGGCGTGCTGCCGCGGAACGTTCAGCGATTGGCGATGTACATCGTGATTTCAAAGCCGAAACGCATATCGCTGGCTTGCGGGGTTTGCCACTTCATAAAACCTCCAGACAAAGCTTAGGTACGGTGTCGATGGAAGCGCGCTCGCATTGCTTTCATCGCGTTCGAGTGTCGGCCGATCCGGCGTGTGGCGCATCGCGATTGCCCTGAATTGCACCTCACGATTTTCTGTAGTTGGTGATTCTTCTTCCATCGACAGAGGGGAGCCACGGACTTCACCCGGCGGATCGGTTAGCATTTCCCGGATGCAAGACGAGACCGCTGCGTGGCCATTGCCTGCGACTTTCGACGCGAACACCCTCGCGCTCGATCACGGTCATCATCTGTATTACGAACAGGCCGGCGCTGCGAACGGCATTCCGGTGCTAGTGCTGCATGGCGGGCCCGGTTCCAGCAGCACCCAGCGCCAGCGCGAGTTCTTCGACGGCGAAAAATTCCGCATCGTGCAGTTCGATCAGCGCGGTTGCGGGCGCAGTGAACCGCGCGGCGCAATCGAGCACAACGACACCGGGGCCCTGATTGCCGATATCGAACGGCTGCGCGAACAGCTCGCGATCGAAGGCTGGCTGGTCTTTGGCGGGTCGTGGGGCGCGGCGCTCGCGCTTGCCTATGCGGCGCAGCATGGCGAGCGCGTCACCGGCATGGTGCTGCGCGGGGTTTTTCTGACCGGCAAGGCCGACCTCGACTGGTTCTTTCACGGCGCCGCCGCGCTGTTGCCCGAGGCCCATCTGCGCTTCATCGAGCAGATCCCGCGACGCTGGCGGCGCAGCGTGCCGACCTATCTGGACCGCAGCTTTCAATCCGGTGACACACTCAAGCAATCGCGCCTGGCGCTGGAGTGGCAGCGCTACGAATCGGCGTTGAGCAGCCCCTACGTTGCTCCGCGTGCCGCGCCTTCGTCCGCGGATTCGGCGGTCGATGCATGGCGCGCGACGTACACGATTCAGGCGCACTATCTCGCGCGCCGATGCTTTCTCGGCGAAGCAGCCGTGCTGCGCGCGGCAGCGAACCTGCGCGGCGTTCCAGTGGCGATCGTACACGGCACGCTGGACTTCGTCTGCCGCCCGCTCAATGCCTGGCGCCTGCATCGCGCCTGCGCCGGCAGCCGGCTGGCTTGGGCCGAAGGCGCCGGCCACAATCCGTGTCATCCGGCATCGTTGCGCCTGCTGCGCGACGCGGTCGAGTGCTTTGCCACGCAGCGCGATTTCGCGCAATGGCCGTCAGCTGCGGGAGTGCGCGCTTGAGCCTGCGCCTGCAAATCAACCTGTTGATCGCGAGCTTGATCGCGATCTTCATCGGCGTGCTGTTCGCGTTCCAGATCAAGGACACGCGTAACAGCGTGCGCGAGGAAATCGAGGCCGGCAATCGCGTCGCCACCCAGTTGCTGTCGAACTTCGTGCTCATCTATGCCGACACGAGCCAGCCGATGCTGGTCGATTTTCTGGTTCATCTAGGGCGCGTACGTTCGACCGACATCACGCTGCGCGATCAGCAGGGATCGATCGTGTATAACTCGCCGCCGCCGGTATACAAAGCCGGCCGCGACGCGCCTGCGTGGTATGCCGCGCTGGTCGCGCCGCAGCCGATGCAGCAGCGTTTCGAAACCCAGGACGGCGTGCTCGAAGTCGACGCGAATCCGAGCCGCGCGATACTCGATGGCTGGGACGACGCGGTGCGTCTGCTGCAATTCGGCGTGCTGGCGATGGTGCTGGGCAATCTGCTGGTGTTCGCGCTGGTATGGCGAGCGACGCGGCCGTTCTCGGCGATCGCCGGCGGACTCGACGAATTGCAGCGCGGCGCCTACCACACGCGCCTGCCCGCGTTCGCAAGTTCTGAAGCCGGTGCGATCGGGAGCGCATTCAATCGCATGGCGCAGACGATCGAGGAAAATCTCAGCGCGCGCCAGCAGGTGATCGAGGCCGAACTTCGCCTGCAGCAGAATCGCGAACTCGCCGATATCGTGCAGACGCGCATCGAGGACGAACGCGGCGAAATCGCGCGCGAGCTGCACGACGAAACCGGACAGAGCGTCACCGCGATCAAGAGCCTGGCCTTGTCGCTGACGCGGCGCGAGCAGGGCTGCGACGAATCCGCGAAGCAGACCGCGCAGCTCATCGTCGATACCGCGAGCGGACTCTATGCCGCGATGCACGACATGATTCCGCGCCTGCGTCCGCTCACGCTCGACAGCCTGGGCCTCACCGACGCGGTGGGCGAACGCGTGGATGAATGGCGGCGTCTGCATCCGCAAATCGAATTCAAGCTGGAACTGGGCGAGTTGCCCGAACCGTTGGGCACGACGGTTACACTGGCGGTCTACCGCATTCTGCAGGAAGCGGTGACCAATGCGCTGCGCCACGCGCAGGCGCAGCGCATCGAGATATCGTTGCGCGTGGAGGCCAATGTCCTGCGGCTCGATATCGACGACGACGGTCGCGGCCTGCCAGCGGACTGGCAGCGGCCCGGCCACTACGGCTTGCGCGGCATGGCCGATCGCGCGCGTGCTCTGGGCGGTGAAGTGACGGTTGCAAACCGCACGCGCGGCGGCGTCCGTGTGAGCGCTAGTATACCTTTACAATAATGAACAAGAACAAGAAAATTCGCGTGATGCTGATCGACGACCACGCCGTCGTGCGCGTCGGCTTCCGCATGCTGCTCAGCATCAGCCCGGATATCGAGGTGGTCGGCGAAGCCGATAGCGGCGAGTCGGCGTACCAGCAATTCGAGCAGGTCCGGCCCGACGTGGCGGTCATGGATTTGTCGATGCCCGGCATGGGCGGCATCGAAGCGGTGCGCCGTCTGATCGCGCGCGACAAATCCGTGCGCGTGCTCGCGTTGTCCGCCCACGAGGACACGGCGCATCCGCGGCGCGTGCTCAAGGCCGGTGCGCTCGGCTATCTGTCCAAGCGCAGCGCACCGGAAGAACTGCTCGATGCCGTGCGCGCCGTCGCCGCGGGGCGCATCTATCTAGACGCCGAAATCGCGCGCAAACTCGCCCTGCACGATCTCGGCGGCGGCACCAATTCGGTCGAGGCCTTGTCCGAACGCGAATTCGCCGTGTTCATCCAGCTTGCGCGCGGCCAGTCCGTGCAGCGCATCGCCGAAATACTTTCGCTGTCGCCGAACACAGTTGGTACACATTTATACAATATCAAGCAGAAGCTCGGCGCGGGCAATCAGGCGGAACTGACCTTGATTGCGGTGAGGAATGGTCTGATTGAGACCTGATCCGGAGTTACAGTCCTCGGTGACATGCCGGCCGGGCATCCAGGGATGATTCGTACACCGAGCACCGTCGACTTGATTCGCGGCGACCACGAAAAGGAACCAGTCATGTCCACATCCGCAGAAGCGGTCCGCCCGATTGAACTGGCCGAGATCCGGGAAGCGCGCGAGCGCATAGCGCGGACCATCGTGCGCACGCCACTGGTCCGTCTCGAACTGGGGCCCGGCTACCCCGACATCAGACTCAAACTGGAGAATCTGCAGCCGATCAATGCCTACAAATTGCGCGGCGCGGCCAACGCGGTGGCAATGCTGCCGGAGTCCGAACGCAAGCGCGGCGTGTGGACGATCAGCGCGGGAAATGCCGGCCAGGGCGTTGCGCACGCAGCGCGACAGGCCGGCGTGCCGTGCACGGTCGTGGTGATAGAGACGGCGCCGGCCTCGAAAATCGAACGCATGAAGGCGCTTGGCGCAAGGCTCGTCCCGGTGCCATACGAGGTCGCCTGGAAGGCTCTCGAAGAGCGCGCGTTTCCCGGCGTCGAAGGAACCTTCGTGCACCCATTCGATGATCACAACTTCATCGCCGGCCACGGCACGATGGGTCTGGAGATTTTGGAGGATGCGCCCGATACGGTCGCCGTCATAGCGGCCATCGGCGGTGGCGGACTGGTCACCGGCGTTGGCAGCGCGATTAAGGCGCTGAAACCCGAGGTCAAAATTTGGGGCGCGGAACCCGAAACGGCGGCCCCGGCGGCGAAGTCATTCGCCGCGGGTTCTGCGCAAGTATTTTCGGACTGGAAAGCGTCGTTTGTCGACGGCGCCGGTGGCCAAAGCGTCTTCCCGCGCATGTGGGAGCGGATGCAGCCGTTGCTGGATGGCGTCGTCGTTGTTTCCCTCGAGCAGATCCGGCAGGCGATGCGCTTGATGGCGGAAAAGGCGAGGGTTATCGCCGAAGGCGCGGGCGCGCTGCCGCTAGCGGCAGCGTTGACCGGCAAAGCCGGCCAGGGTCCGATCGTGGCGATTGTCTCCGGCGGAAATATCGATCTGAAGAAGTTCTGCGAGATTCTGCAATCGACCTTTGCCAACCCGCGCCCTTGACCATGGCTCCGGGAAGGCGCGTGCTACACGCTAAGTACTGATCACAGCCGATTCGGGCTCGGCATTCAGCAACCTCTTGCGCGCGGCCCACTGCGCCGATTCATCCATCGGCTCGAGTGCGGTGAATTCGCCGGCCGCGAGAGTCGCGATCGGTACGCCGTCGCGATAGAGCACGCGCGCGCCGGCGAGGTTCGGCAGTTTCGCGCCCGCGACGATGTGGCCGACCAGGTTGAGCGGGTCGGAGCCGCAGACGCTTACCAGGGTGTCGTCGCGCGGTTTTTGGCGGACAGCGCGCAGCGGCGCGATCGCTTCGGGCAGGGCGAATTGTTCGCCGGAAATTCCGGCAATGAAACGGCCGCCGCGGATTTCGCCGCGCGCTTCCAGACGGTGGCAGACGCGCAGCAGCTCGCGCCACGGCGGCAGCCATTGCGCCTCGTGCGCGACCAGGCGCCAGCAGATCACGCCATAGCGCTTGAGCAGGGTGCGCGCGACCTGTTCGACAATTTCCACATCTATACCATGCGGCTTTTTGGCCGCGACCGGCGCGGGAGCGATGCGGCGCAGCAGCGCCCAGCGTCCGGCGTCGGCGATGCCGAGCAGGGCGGTACGGCGTCCACGCCGGCGATGCGGCGAAGGACGGCGTGACGACGGCACCAGCAGCGCGCGCAGCCCGGCGAAACTGTCCGAGTTGATCATGCCTACGGCGACCAGTTCGGCGAGCGCATCCTCAAGCTCGGTATGCAACAAGCGCGTGCTGCCGGCGAGTTCGTCGAAAAACGAGGCGCCGTGTTCGCGCAGATGATCGACCACGGCCTGGGCGCGCGAAGACAGCGACGGCG
>JAYTQX010000140.1:0-9156 GCA_043746455.1 Pseudomonadota bacterium | reverse complement strand
CACCAATATCAACTCGACCATCGTCGACCCCAAGCATTTCGACGCGGGAAGCTTTGTCGATGTGACGGCAGACGTCTGCATCATCCCGCCGAACTCGTTCGCACTGGCGCGCACGGTCGAATATTTTCGCATCCCGCGCAAAGTACTGACGATTTGCCTGGGCAAGAGCACTTACGCGCGCTGCGGCATCATCGTCAACGTGACGCCGCTGGAGCCGGAATGGGAAGGTCACGTCACCCTGGAATTTTCCAATACCACACCGCTGCCGGCGCGGATTTACGCCAATGAGGGCGTCGCCCAGATGCTGTTTCTCGAATCCGACGAGGAGTGTGAGGTAAGCTATCGCGACCGTGGCGGCAAATACATGGGTCAGCGTGGCGTCACCTTGCCACAGGCATGATGACTGGCGACGGAAACGAAACGAAGGTCGAGGAACAAATGCGGAAAAATATACTTTCATCCGGATTGAGGGCGATTGCGCTCCTGTTGCTGCTCGCCGCGCTCGCCGCCTGCGGTCGCGACGACCTGAAGAAAAGCACGACCGACGTCGTCAAGGTGCCGACGCAGTACGATCTGACCGTACTTGCCGACAAAGACGGCCAGTTCGATCTGCAGGGCGCCACGCTCAATGCCGAAGACTTGCGCGGACACATCCGCTACCGCAACGAGACCGGCCAGGCGGTGCACTCGATTCTGCTCAAACCCGGCGAGAAGCAGAAAGTCACCAACCAGCATGTCGCTGGCATGGCCGGCATCGCGCGCGATCTCAAGGTCGAGGCCTTCGTCGAAGACAACGACGGCAGACTCAAGGTGATCCAGATCGCCGACTAGTACACGGGGTTGCCGGGGTTACGTACTTTATTGAAGCGGGAGAATGAAATGCGTCGCTTAGCCACAAGTCTGATCCTGATCCTGAGTCTCGGCTTCGTCGCCTCCACGACGGCCAGGGAGATCGAAGACGGCAAGCTGCTCGTCTATCCGGCCAAGGACGGCAAGTACAAGGTCGGCGATTTCATGGGTGACAAGGTCAGTTTCTATGGCTACGTCGGCGACAAGTGGCAAACCGCGCACGACAACGGCAAGGACCTTGCCGGCCTGCTGTTGAAGAAGGGCGAGAACGCGACGGCCGAGCAGAAGCACATCGTCTATGTCACCGCGAGGCAGATGAAAATGGATGCGTTCGTCGAAATCGACGGCAAGGAGCAGAAGATCGAGGAAGCACCTCCGCCGGCACCCGCGCCGCCGGTACAACCTGCACCCGAGGGGCAGCCAGTGCCGGCGGGACAACCTGTGCCCGAAGCACAGCCTGTGCCCGCCGGACAGCCAGCACCAGCGCCGCCGGCACAACCTGCACCCTATGCACCCGTAGGACAGCCTGTGTCCGCTGGACAACCTGCGCCTCCGGCACAACCTGCGCCCGCAGGACAGCCTGCGCCACCGGCACAACCTGCGCCTGCGGGTCAGCCAACACCTGCGCCACAGCCCGCGCCCGAACCGACGTCCGGTACGACCCAACACTAGCAATTCCGCCGATACGCGCAGCATTCCATCAGCGAACGCTGCGCAGCTCCTGATTTATTTGTCAAAGTCGCTGCTCCGTTTCCGGTGCAGACGCCGGGTTTTGCGTCGCGCTCGCCGCCGGCATTCGGTAGTATCCGGGCTCAAGAAAACTACCCGATGTTCATGGGGTGATTTCGCGCCGCCGTCAGGCGTGCCGTGCGTCATTCCGTCGTCACGAGGGAAGCGGGGAGAGTGAGCAGCGCTGGTGATTTCAATCCGCACGGTTGCGCCGTTCACCGCGGTGCCGCGTTGCATGCGACGCGGAGCGCGATCGTTGCGGTCGGTGTTGCGCGCAATGCCCGTCGTGTCGCTGCAAGTCTGTTGCTCAGTTGTGCGCTGGCCGCCTGCGTCAGTTACGAACCGAAACCCCTGCAACCGGAACAAAGCGCCGCGCAATTCGCGGCGCGCCGGCTTGATGCCCCCGAGTTGCGCGAGCAGGTGGCCCGCGTGCTGCCGCGGGCCGCGACGACATGGCCACCAACCGCATGGGATCGCGCGGCGCTGCTCGCGGTCGCGCTTGCGTCCAATCCGAAACTCGCCGTCGCGCGTGCGCAGGTGCAGGCGGCGCAAGCGCACGAAAGCGCGGTCGCGCAGCCGGCGAATCCCGATCTGACCCTGCAGTCCGAGTATGCGCGCCACGATCCGCATCCGTGGCTGTACGGTTTCGCGCTCGATTTTCCGTTGCGTACGCCTGCGCGCAAGCGCCTGGAAACCGGTCTCGCCCGGATCGGCACGGGCAATGCGCAGTGGCAACTGCTCGATCAGGTCTGGACGATGCGCCGCAGTTTGATTGCGGTGCTGTCCGAACGCGAAACAGCACAACGGCGCGCGCAAATCCTTGAGCGGCTGGCCGATGCGCAGCAACGACTCGTCGCGATCGAGGAAAAGCGCGTCGCGGCGGGTGAGGATGCGCCGAGCGAGTTGCTGCTTGCGCGTCAGGCACGCATCGGCATCGACCAGCAGCAGGCCGAGGTGCGCGCGAGTTTGGCGGCTGCACAGGCGGAGATCGCCGCGGTGATCGGCGTGCTGCCGCAAGCGCTGGATGGCATCGATCTGCGCTGGCCGGAATGGGGCGCGCCGCCGGCGTTCGCGGAGAATCGTCTGCGCGAAGCGCGCGAACAGGCGTTGTTGTCGCGTGCGGACCTCGCGGCCACGATCGGCGACTACGCCGAAACCGAGAACAAGCTGCAGCAGGCGGTGTTGCGCCAATATCCACAATTACACTTGTCGCCTGGATACTATTGGGATCATGGCATTGCCAAATTCCCCTTCGACGTCGGCTTGACCTTGCCGTTGTTCAGTCGCGGCGAGATCGCCGAGGCGCGCGCGGCGCGCGACGTCGCCGGTGAGCGCGTGCTGGCGCTGCAGGCGGAAATTTACGGCGCCATCGCCGCGTCGGAACGTGCGGAAGATGTTGCGCGCGCCGGCGCCGATACGGCAGCGCGCAGCCTGCAGTCGTCGCAGCAGCTGGCGCAGCAGGCGAACAAGGGCTTCACGCTGGGTGCGCTCGGCGTCGAAGAAGAAGTCGCTGCGCAGATTCTGGTGTTGCGTAGCGAGCTCGAAGCGCTGCAGTTGCGCGCGCAATGGCAGGCCGCGCGCAACGCGCTCGAAGACGCGCTGCACGCGCCGTTGTCTGGTCCGGAGCTGGACCTATCCAGGAATTTGCCGATCGCGGAGCCGCAGCGATGAAATATACGTTTATACATTTATCGAAAGCCGCACTGGCGGCGGCGCTGCTGTGCGCATCCCCATCCTGGGCTGCCAGCGCGGATGACGACGACACTGCGCCTGCGGGCCAGAAAGGCGCGTTGCCGAGCCTGAGTGCACAGCAGCAGAAGGCGGTCGGTATCGTCGTCGCGCATGCGCTCAAGGCGACGACGCCGGAGCGAATTCCTGCGTTGGGTCTCGTGCTCGATCCGGCTGCGCTGGTGGCGGACGCAGGCGAAGCGGATTCCGCGCGTGCCGCAGAACATGCTGCAGCGGCCGAAGCGGAACGCCTGCGCGGATTGCTGCACGCGGGCGCGGGCGCGTCGCAGAAAGCGCTTGACGCGGCACAAGCCGAGCAGGCGCGTGCGCATGCGCAGGCGGATGCAGCGACGGCGCGCTTCAGCATGCGCTGGGGCGCCTTGGCCGCGTTACCGCCGGGCGAGCGCTCGAAATCGATCGGCGCGGCGGCGACCGGCAAGCATCTGCTGCTGCGCGCGGATTTGGTCGGCCGGCATAGCCTTGGCATCGTGCCGGACAAGGCGGTCCTCGATGTCGATGGCGTCGACCTGCCCGGTCGCGTGCTCGGCCTTGTCGCACAGGTGTCGGCGGACGCTCAGGGCGTCGGCGTCCTGATCGAAGTCGACGACCCGTTGCCCGGACTCGGCGCCGGCGCGCGTGTGCCGGTCGCCCTGATTGGTCCGCTGCGCACGGGTTTGCTGGTTCCGCACGGCGCGCTGCTCTACGACGCGGGCGGTGCCTACGTTTACAAGCAGCTGACGAAAAAAACCGGCGACGACAAGAATCAGTACGCGCAGATCAAGGTCAAGCTGCTGCTCGCGCAGGGCGATGGCTGGCTGGTCGAGGGCATCGACGACGACGACGATATCGTCGTGCACGGCGCCGGTGTGCTGTGGTCGCTGCAGGGACTGGGCGGGCAGAAAGCCGATGACGACGACTGACGCGATGCGCCCATGCTAGCGGCCATCGTCCGCGCCTCGCTGGCGAATCCGCGCATCGTTACCGCGTTGTCGGTGCTGATTGCGGTGTTCGGTGTCGCGGCCGTGTTCTCGGCGCGCTTCGACGTGTTTCCGGATTTCGCGCCGCCGCATGTGCTGGTGCAGACCGAAGCGCCAGGTCTGGACGCGACCCAGGTCGAGGCGCTGGTCACGCGCCCGCTCGAAGGGCTGCTCGCGGGCGCGGAAAACGTCGGTTCGGTACGTTCGACCTCAAGCCAGGGCCTGTCGGCGATCCAGGTCGTGTTCGATCGCAGCGGCGATCCGTATCGTCAGCGCCAGGTCGTCACCGAACGTCTCGCCGATGCGGGCGGGTTGCTGCCGCAGGGCGTCGGCGCGCCGCTGCTGTCGCCGCTGTCCTCGTCGATGGAATATCTCGTCCACTTCGGCTACAGCAGCGACACGCTTACGCCGATCGAACTGCGCGATTTAGTGCAGTGGACGATCAAGCCGCAGATTCTCGCCGTGCCCGGCGTGGCGCAGGCGCAGATCTTCGGTGGCGAAGTGCGCGAGCGTCAGATTCTCGTCGATCCGCTGAAACTCGCCGCCGCGCAACTCACGCTCGATGATGTATTCAACGCGACCCGGCGCGCGACCGAACTGATCGGCGGTGGCTATGTCGAAACCGCGACGCAGCGCATCGTGCTGCGCGCCGAAGCGGCCGGCGCGACGCCGGAAATGCTCGCCCAGGCCATCGTCGCCACGCACGCCGGATTTCCGGTGCGCCTGGGCGACGTCGCCACGATCCGCGATGGCGCCGAGCCACGCTTCGGCGACGCAATCATCGGCACGAAACCCGGTATCCTGATTGAGACCTCGACCCAGTTCGGCGCCAACACGCTCGACGTCACGCGCGCGCTCGAAGCGCGCCTCGACGCGCTCGCGCCCGCGCTGAAAAAACAGGGAGTCGAATACCATCCGGCCCTGCTGCGCCCGGCGAGTTTCATCGAAAGCGCGATCGCGAAACTGCGCAATTCGCTGCTGATCGGCGCCGTGCTCGTCGTCACGCTGCTGCTCGTCACTCTGCGCGACTGGCGCGGCGCGCTGGTGTCGTTCAGTGCGATTCCGCTTGCGTTGCTGACCGCGGTGTGGATCCTGCAATCGTTCGGCTTCAGCCTGAACACGATGACGCTCGGCGGTATCGTCGTCGCGCTCGGCGTGGTGGTCGACGACGCGGTGATCGATGTCGAGAACATCCTGCGTCGCCGGCGCAATGCCGGCGACGATGTCGATATCAACCAGCTTTTCATCGGCGCCTCGCTCGAGGTGAGACGGCCGGTGTTCTACGCGACGGTGGCAGTCGCGGTTGCGTTTCTGCCGATTCTCATGATGACCGGTATCCAGGGTGCTTTTTTCCGCCCGCTATCGATTGCATTTTTGCTCGCAGTCGGGCTGTCGCTGCTGGTGGCGATGAGCGCGACGCCGGCGCTGTGCGCATTAACGATGGGCAATCATCAACCTCGCGCTGAAGCGGGGTTTCTCGCGCGCTGCAAACGTGGTCAATGGCGCACGATCGAATGGCTGGGCCGGCGTCCGCGCACCGTGTGGACGATCCTGATCGCCACCGGCATTGCCGGCATCGTCCTGCTGCCCCTGCTCGGCGCGCGCCTGCTGCCGGATTTTCGCGAGAACTATCTGATCGCGCATGCCGGACTGCGCCCGGGCATTTCGCTGACCGAAACCACGCGCGTGGGTTTGAATATTTCCAAAGGCCTGGCCGCGATTCCGGGGATCAAAAGCGTTGCCGAGCAGATCGGCCGTGCCGAGAACGGACAGGATCCGGATACGCCCGACCGCAGTGAATTCGAGGTGCAGATCGACCCCGAACACGGGCGCAGCGCGAGCGACATCGACAAGGCGATCCGCGCGGTGTTCGACGATTATCCGAATCAATTGGTAGAAATATACTCGGTGCTGGCCGAGCGCATCGGCGAGACCTTGTCGGGCGAATCCGCACCGTTCTCGATCAGCGTGTTCGGCGCCGATCTCGATGCGGATGATGCGGCCGCCGCGCAAATTGCCGCCGTGCTGCAAAAATTGCCGGACAGCGGCAATGTGCGTCTGGTCGTGCCGTCGCGCCAGCCCGAGCTGCATCTGGAGTTGAAGCCAGAGCAACTGGCGCTTCATGGATTGCAGGCGGGCGATGTGCTCGACACGGTGAATGCCGCGTATCACGGCAGCACGGTCGCAAACCTGAGTCAGGCCGACCGCAGCGTGCCGGTCGCGGTGCGCATCGCCGGCGTGGGCGCGGATCCGCAGTCCGTCGGCGCGTTGCTGCTGCGCGGGCGCGATGGCGCGTTGGTGCCGCTCGCAACCGTGGCGAAACTGGATATGCAATCCGGGCGCAGCCAGGTCAATCATCAGGACGGCCTGCGCCGGCAGATCGTTGTCGCCACGCCGAAGAGTGCCGATCAAGCTGGTTATGCCGCGGCGGCGCGCGCAGCGGTCGCGAAGATCGAACTGCCGCCCGGTGTGTACCTGCGCTACGGCGGTGCGGCGGAAGCGCAGGCCGACGCGCAACGCGAGTTGCTGCTGCATTCGGCCGCTGCGTTCGTGCTGATCGTACTGCTGCTCGCGCTCGCGTTCGGTCATGCACGGCATGTGCTGCTCGTGCTGATCGCGCTGCCGAGCACCTTGATCGGCGGCGTCGCCGCGGTTGCGCTGACCGGCAGTACGTTGACGCTAGGCGCGATGGTCGGCTTCGTCGCGCTGTTCGGCATGGCCGCACGCAACACGATCCTGCTGATCTCGCATTACGATCATCTGGTCGGCGAAGAAGGGCAGGTGTGGAATCTGCAAACCGCACTGCGCGGTGCGGCGGAGCGCCTCACGCCCGTGTTGCTGACCGCGTTGCTCACTGCGCTGGCCCTGCTGCCCGTCGCGCTGCAATTGCATCAGCCCGGTCACGAAATCGAGGGGCCGATGGCGGTGGTGATACTTGGCGGGCTGGTGTCATCGACTCTGGTCAGCCTGTTGCTGATTCCGCCGCTGGCGGCGCGCTGGTTGCGTCCCGGCTAGCGGCGCGTTTTGCCATTGTCACCTCTCCCGCTGGCGGGAGAGGTCGGCGCCCGTAGCGCGCCGGGCGAAGGTGGCGCAACATGAAGCGCCGCGCGCTTTTTTTTGGTGCCACCCTCATCCGCCTTCGGCACCTTCTCCCGCCAGCGGGAGAAGGGAATAGAACTGAGTCTTACATGTAAATTTACTAACGGAACAGCATCTCAGGGGACGACGTGCGAGTTGCCGAGGTCCTTGAAACTGTAGCGCGACTCCTGCACCCATTGGCCATCCTTCAACATCGGCACCTTGTGCACGCGCACCTGGTCGACGCTCATCTGGCCGTCCTTTTCGCTGAGCCAGAAATCGATGTCGTAGATCTCGTCCTTGCTGCCTTCGGCGCGAAAGTCGGTGCAGGCGAAGTAGTGGCCATTGTCGTCAAGCTGGCGGATCGGCTGGTGCGTGTCGACGAACTTCAGTTTGAGCTCCTTGCCGGTCTTGTCGTCCTTGAGCGAGAACACGCCGTTGACGCTCTGCTTGAGCGCGTCCTGCTCCACCGCCGACATGACTTCCCAACTGCGTTTCTGCGCGACATGGCCGGGATGTTCGGAGGCCGGGATCCACCACCATGGAATCGGCTGCCGCGCCACTGCCTTCCAGCTGCCGTCGACCAAGGTCGGCGCCTGGTAGATGCGCGTTTCCACGATTTCCAGCTGGCCGTTCTTCGCAGTCACCCAGAAATCGATCAGATATTTCTTTTGCGCGTCTTTGGTGTCGTGGAATTTCACGTCGGGAAAGAAGCCGTAGCCGTCGATCGTGCGCGTGAAGTCGACACCATCGAACGCGAGTTTCAGATGCTCGCCGGTCAACGCATCCTCGAACGGAAACGCGCCGCCATTCGCCGCAAGTTGGACCTTGATCCGCGCGCTCACGAGCTTCTCCGCATCGCTGCCGTCGAAATCCTGCATCGCCTGCTCGGTCGATTGCACGTTGCTCGCTGCGATGAAGCTGCGCGCGCGTTCGAGATTGCCCGGCGGGTCCTGCAGGAAGGCGGTCTTGGCCGCTTCGTTGCTGAAGCAATAGACCTTGCCGTCCTTGTCGGTCCAGGTAACCGAGCAATCGGTCATCACATGCCTGCCGGAGGCGAGCCCTTCCGCGCACTGGCCGCCGAATTGCGGCGTGGCGGCCACAGCCGCGGGTTTGGCCGCATCCGCGCCCTGCACGCTGTGCCAGGCGCAGGTGAAAAATACCAGCGCGAGCAAAATAATCAGGCGGCGCGAGAGCGTGCGCGGGTCGTGTGCGGCGTGGTGCATCGGCATTGCAGTCTCCGTCGGGCCTTGGACCCGTTGGCGGGAATCTTTTGGAGTATACGCCGATAGGAAAAAGTAGCATCATCGTGCGCAGGATTTGGGCAGTGTCTCAGTTTGAAAGTAGTCGTAGCCGTTCGTGGTGAGGTATCGAACCATGAACGGCGATCCACGAAGCCATTCACCCTTCGATACCTCAGGGCGAACGGCGTCAGATTTCAAACTGAGGCACCACCCAGGATTTGGGATAGTTGCAACGTCGCGGAGTTGTTCGCATGCGCCATCTGTTTCAACGATCCAATGCCGCGGTCGCGCGCGAGTCGGCGCGCTTGAAGTCAGGCCTGTCGGCGCACTCTGCGCGCTTGCTGGCGGCGACGCTGGCTATGCTGTCGCTGGCACCATCGGCCTTCGCGGTCGGCGAAGCGCAATCGCCTGCCAGCGGCGCCTGGGAATCCCTGCGCCCGCAGCTCTACGGCGATCGCGAAATCGGCGTGGTCGACGAGAAATTCATGAGCCTCGAAGCTCCGGCGAACACCCCCGATCCTTCGGCGACGCCGCTGACCCTGCGCTTCGGC
>JAYTQX010000139.1:0-5681 GCA_043746455.1 Pseudomonadota bacterium | reverse complement strand
GTAGGGCGGGCACCGCCCGCCGCTCTCCTGCAATCAACTGCGCCACCAGAACAAAAGCCGGCGGGCACTGCCCGCCCTACAACACGGATTCGATCCCATGGCTGATATCAAAACGTTCTACCTGCCCGACCTCGGCGAAGGCCTGCCCGACGCGACCGTGGTCGAGTGGCACGTCAAAGTCGGCGACAGCATCAAGCTGGACGCGCCGCTGTGCTCGATGGAAACCGCCAAGGCGGTCGTCGACGTGCCCTCGCCCTACACCGGCAAGGTGACCAAGCTGCACGGCGCACCGGGCGACATCATCGAGACCGGCGCCGCGCTGGCCGAGTTCGAGCCCGATCCGAACGCCAAGCAGCGCGCGGAAGCCGAATCCACCGGCCACCAGCACGGCCCGAAAAAAACGCCGGATAAAACCAGCGTGGCCAGCCCCGCGCCGCTGGGGAGCGAAAAAGCGGTCGCCTCCGATGAAGGTGGCGCGGTCGAGCAAACCACCGCCGTACGCGAAGACGAGGGCACCGTGGTAGGAGCCATGGTCAGCGGCAATCACCTGCACGTCGAGCAGGCCGCCAGCGTGGGCGGCGTGAAAGCCGTGCCGGCCGTGCGCGCGCTGGCCAAGAAACTCAAGATCGATCTGACCCGCGTCGCTCCCACCGGCGCCGACGGCGTGGTCACGCTGAAAGACGTCAAGGACGCCGCCGCCAGCGGTTCGGCCGTCCTCAACGCCGCCCCTGCCCGCGCGGTTCCCGCCGCAGCCGGGCGGCATCTCGCCCCCGAGCTGCCGCAGCCCGGCCGTGCGCCGCAGGAACAGGTTCGCAGCCCGGTTTCACTCGCCGGCAAGCCGGTGCGTACGTCATCGCCCGGCGCGCAGGCCAGCGGCCAGCCCGAGCAACTCAAGGGCGTGCGCCGCAATATGGCACGCGTGATGGCCGACGCGCACGCGAAGGTGGTGCTGACCACCATCTTCGACGATGCCGACATCCAGGCCTGGCGACCGGGCAACGACATCAGTGTGCGTCTGTTGCGCGCGATCGTTGCCGCATGCAAGGCGGTACCGGCGTTGAATGCCTGGTTCGACGGCGAGCAGTTGACTCGCACCTTGCACTCGCAGGTCGATATTGGCATCGCGGTGGACACCGCCGACGGCCTGTTCGTGCCGGCGCTGCGCAACGCCGATGTGCTGGATGCGAAAAGTCTGCGCGTGGCGCTCGACGATCTGCTCAAACGGGTGCGCGATCGCAGCATTCCGCCGCAAGAGCTGGTCGGCTATACCATTTCACTTTCCAACTTCGGCGTATTCGCCGGCCGCTATGCGACGCCGATCGTGGTGCCGCCGTGCGTCGCGATCGTCGCCGCCGGCAAGTTGAGCCACGATGTCATTGCGGTGATGGGCGGCATCGAGACGCATCGCATGATGCCGATCTCGCTCTCGTTCGATCATCGCGCGGTCACCGGCGGCGAGGCCGCGCGTTTTCTGCAGGCGCTGCTCGGCGATCTTGCGCTCGCCAATTGACGCGCAAGAATCTCACTCTGCCTGCTGGATTCCGGCACTCGCTGCCGGAATGACGAGCACGGGGATCTCAGTCCATCCCGAGCTTTTCCATCGACTCACGCGCAGCGTGCATCGCCGCCTTCGGATCAGCGAACCCGCCTTGCGTGGCGAGAACGATTTTCTTCGCGTCGAGCACCTTGAAGGCAAAGGCCTCGCCCTCGCGGAACACCACCGGCTGCAACGTGGGCTTCTCCGATTTGGCCGATTCGCCTGCTGCGACCGACGCAGGCTGTGCGCGCAAATCGCGCAAGCCGACCGCATAACGCAACTTGCCGACAAATGGCGCCGCCAACGCGCGTGCGCGCACCGCACCCGCGCGCAGGATTTCTTCGATCTGTTGGGGTTTCGCAATCAGATCCTCATAGCGCTCGCGCATGGGCGCAAGCTCCTCGTTGATGGCATGGAAAGCATGTGTCTTCAGCGTTCCCCAGCCTTCCACAGAAGGATCCATAGCGTGGAATTGCTGTGCAACTCGTGAATGATCCGATCCAGCGAAAGCTTCAATCAATTGATAAAGGGCTGAGCCCTGCGCATCCTCAAGACTTTTCGGCCGAGAGGAATCCGTGACCATACTCATGATTGCTTTACGCAGTGCTTTTTCGCCACCTTGAAACAGCGGAATCGTGTTGTTATAGCTCTTAGACATCTTGCGACCGTCGAGGCCGGGCAAGGTTGCGACATTGTCCTCGATAGCGGCTTCCGGCAGGGTGAAATACTCGCCGCCGTAGAGATGATTGAAGCGCTGGCCGATATCGCGCGCCATCTCGATATGCTGGATCTGGTCGCGCCCGACCGGCACCTTGTGCGCGTTGAACAGCAAGATATCCGCAGCCATCAGCACCGGGTACATGTACAGGCCGGCGGTGATGCCGGCATCGGCGTCCTCGCCCTTCTCGCGATTGGCATCGGTCGTCGCCTTGTAGGCATGCGCGCGATTGAGCAGCCCTTTCGCAGTGACGCAGGTGAGCAGCCAAGTCAGTTCGGGAATCTCCGGAATATCCGACTGCCGGTAAAAGTATACTTTCTGCGGATCCAGGTCGCAGGCCAGCCAGCTCGCCGCGATTTCCAGGGTCGAGCGCTGCACGCGCGCGGGATCGTCGCATTTCACCAGCGCGTGGTAGTCGGCGAGAAAATAAAACGATTCGGCGTTCGCATTGCGGCTTGCGGCAATCGCAGGCCGGATCGCGCCGACATAATTGCCCAGATGCGGCGTGCCAGTGGTGGTGATGCCGGTCAGGATGCGGGTTTTCTGCATTGCTTGTTCCGATAAGGAAGACTGCCGTCGGGAATGCGGCGCACGATGATATCGCGCGCGCCGTGCGGTCCGCACACTAATTTACCCGCTGGGTTCCGGGCTGGCATTAACCCCGCAGCGCCTGCAGGGCCGTTGCATCGTTCACCAACCACAACGGAGGCGATCGATGAATACCCTGCTGTCCCTGCTCACTCTTGCCGCTCTGTCCTGCACGCCGGCCGCGCATGCGGGCGCCCTGGTCGATATCAGCGTGATCGACCGCGACACCGGAACGAGCCTGACCACGCACGCACGCGACGGGAAATTGTACGTCGCCGGCACCCCGGGTCATCGCTACAGCGTGCGCATCGCCAACCGCATCGGCGCGCGCGTGCTTGCCGTGCTGTCGGTGGACGGCGTGAATGCGGTTTCCGGCGAAACCGCGAATCCCGAGCAGACCGGCTATGTCCTCGATGCGTATCAAAGCACCGAAGTGAATGGCTGGCGCAAGAGCATGAGCGAAGTCGCGCAATTCAATTTCACGGCGCTGGACAACAGCTATGCCGTGCGCACCGGGCGGCCGAACAATGTAGGCGTGATCGGCGTTGCGGTGTTTCGCGAGAAACCGCTGTTCTGGCGCGAAGGGAAGATTGCCGACGCCCCGCTTGCCGATCGCTATTCGCCAACCGCGAAGTCGTCCGCGGCGGGCGCGCCCGCGCCTGCGTCGGCACCTGCGGAATCGGCCCAGGCCCAGGCCGGCACCGCGCGCGACGAACCGGCGCAAGCCGCCGGCAATCTGACTCGCGCCGATTCGCTGGCCTACTCCAGACAGCGCCGTGAATCAAAGGATGAATCGCTCGGCACCGGGCACGGCGCGCGCGAAGTCTCGCAGGTGACGTATACAAATTTCGATCGCGCCAGCGCACAACCCAACGAAGTGGTCTCGATCTGGTACGACAGCTACAACAATCTCGTCGCGCGCGGCGTCATCCCTGTGCCGCGGCCGATCGCACGCGAACCGCAGCCGTTTCCGCCGCAGTTCGCCCCCGATCCGGCCTTCTGACCGGCGCTGCGTCTATCGCGCCTTCCTGCGGAGGCGGATAATACAGGCCCGTCCCATCCATCGCCTCGCCACGCGCGAGGCGATGCCATCGAGCCCCGTATGTCCGCACCGTCGCCTGGCGCACCGACCGCCATTGCTGCATTCGCCGACCTCGCCCTGCGTGCGGAGCTGCTCAAGGTGCTGACCGAAGTCGGTTACGAAACGCCTTCGCCGATTCAGGCCGCGACCATTCCGCATCTGCTGGCCGGCCGCGACGTGCTCGGCCAGGCGCAAACCGGCACCGGCAAGACTGCGGCGTTTGCGCTGCCGATCCTGCAGCGCCTGGATCTGGCCAAGAGCAAACCGCAGGCCCTGGTCCTTGCGCCGACACGCGAACTCGCGATCCAGGTGGCCGAAGCCTTTCAGCGTTACGCCACGCATCTGCCCGGCTTTCACGTGCTGCCGATCTACGGCGGCCAGGCCTACGGCCCGCAGCTCAGCGGGCTGCGCCGTGGCGTGCACGTCGTGGTCGGCACGCCGGGCCGCGTCATCGATCATCTGGAGCGTGGCTCGCTCGACCTGTCGCAACTTGCTTGCCTCGTGCTCGACGAAGCCGACGAAATGCTGCGCATGGGTTTCATCGACGATGTCGAGACGGTGCTGAAGAAAACGCCGCCGAAGCGGCAGATCGCCCTGTTCTCGGCGACGATGCCAGCGCCGATCAAGCGCATCGCGCAGACCTATTTGCGCGACCCGGTGGAAATCGCGATCAAGGGCAAAACGACCACGGTGGCGAAAACCCGCCAGCGCTACTGGCTGGTCAGCGGCATGCAGAAACTCGATGCCCTGACGCGTATTCTCGAAGCCGAGCCGTTCGACGCGATGATCGTGTTCGCGCGCACCAAGCAGGGCACCGAGGAACTCGCCGAGCGGCTGCAGGCACGCGGATTTTCCGCTGCGGCGATCAACGGCGACCTGATTCAGGCGCAGCGCGAACGCACGATCGCGCAACTCAAGGACGGCAAGCTCGATATCCTCGTCGCCACCGACGTCGCCGCGCGCGGCCTCGACGTCGAGCGCATCAGCCATGTGCTAAATTTCGATATTCCCAACGACACCGAATCGTATGTGCATCGCATCGGCCGCACCGGGCGCGCCGGGCGCGAGGGCGACGCGATCCTGTTCGTGACTCCGCGCGAACGCAACATGCTGCGCGCAATCGAACGCGCCACGCGCCAGCCGATCGAGCCGATGCAGCTGCCTTCGGTGCAAACCGTCAACGAGCGGCGTGTCGCGCGCTTCAAGGATCGCATTGCCGCTGCGCTGGGCGCGGACGGACTGGCCGTGTTCCGCGATGTGATCGAGCAATACGAACGCGAGCACAACGTGCCGGCGATCGAAATTGCCGCGGCGCTGGCACGCCTGGCCCAAGGCGATAAACCCTTGCTGCTCGACCACGCGAAGGTGCAGACCGACGTCTATCCCGGCGCGGAGCGGCCACAGCGCAAGCCGTTCGGCGAACGCGAGGCGCGTGCGTCCGGCAAGCCCGGCTCCTTCGACAAGCGCGCCAAGTACGAAGGAAAAGGTTTCGACAAGCCACGCAAAGCGACTGACACGCCACGTTTTGCACCTTCTGCGGACCGCGCAAAAGCACCGCCACCGCGCCACGACAAGCCGACGCCGGTGGCGGATGGTCCGTTACCGACATATGTTGATTCGCGCGCCCACGAGCCTCGCACCGAGCGGCCTGCACCACGCCATCACGAGCCGGCACGCGAGGCCTCGGCTCCGCGCACCACGGAAGTGGGCATGGAAACCTTCCGTGTCGAAGTCGGCCATGCGCACGGCGTGAAGCC
>JAYTQX010000138.1:0-7572 GCA_043746455.1 Pseudomonadota bacterium | reverse complement strand
ATCGAGTCGTACCTGGCTGGCGATCTCAGCGTGCATCATCTGGACCTGTATCGCATCGCTGCGCCCGATGAACTGGAATGGCTGGGTTTGGCCGATCTCGCCAGCGGACGTTTCCTGCTGGTGACGGAGTGGCCCGAGCGCGCGGGACGCAGCCTGCCTGATCCCGACCTGCTTGTGCGTCTGGCACATGCAGGGGCGAGGCGCGCAATGCAAATGGAGGCGCGGTCTGCGCGCGGCGAGCGCTGGCTGAGCCGCTTGGGAATGGCTGGTTGACCGGGTTCACGGAAACCAACACAGGGACTTACACAGGGTTTGTCAAAACAGATTCTCGTGTACTTGTTCAGGAATCTCGTCTAGACAGCGGATTTTCCACGAAAAAACTTGATTTTTTTAATCGATTGCGCTTGAATCCGCTGTTATGAGGGGAATCTCGCGCCATGGTTTGATACGTACGCTGGTCGCCGGACTCGCACTGGTTGCGGCCGGCCTTGCCGGCGCAACCGAAATCAATACCGCGCAGCTGTCGGTCACCCCTGAGTACACGCGCGTGGTGTTCGACGTCTCCGGGCCGCTCGACTACAAGCTTTTTGCAATCGCCAATCCCGACCGCATCGTGCTCGATATCCGTGCGTCCGAGCTGGCCAGAGGATTCGTCGCGCCTAGTGGCAAGGGCCTGCTCAAGTCTGTGCGCACCGGTGCGCAGAAGACCGATGTGCGCATCGTGCTCGACCTCGCCGCGGGCGTGCGACCCCAAAGCTTCCTGCTGCCGCCGGACAACACGCAGGGCTATCGACTCGTCGTCGATCTATACCCGAAGGACAAGTCGAAATCCGAGATCGTGAAGAGCGCGCGCACGCCGCCGGTGAAGACGCGCGATGTCGTGGTGATGATCGATCCCGGCCACGGCGGCGACGATCCCGGCGCGATCGGCAGCGGCGGCACGCGCGAGAAGAACATCACGATGGCGGTGGCGCGCGAGTTCAAGCGTCAATTGGAAAAGCAGCCCGGCATGCGCGGTGTGCTTACGCGCGACGGCGATCATTACGTCGGATTGGAAGATCGCTACCGTAGGGCGCGTGGGGTCAAGGCCGATCTGTTCGTTTCGATTCACGCCGATGCGTTCACCTCCAGCGATGCACGCGGCTCGTCGGTGTGGATGCTGTCGCCGCGCGGCGCGACCAGCGAGGCGGCACGTTTCCTCGCCGATCGCGAGAACAACGCCGACCTGGTCGGCGGCGTGAAGCTAGACAAGAAAGACAATACGCTCGCTGCGGTTCTGCTCGATCTGTCGCAGGGCGCGACGCTCGAAGCCAGCGGCGTGGTCGCGCAACAGGTGCTGCAGGCGCTGGCCAAACTCGGGCCGACCCATCGCGGCTATGTGGAGAAGGCGAACTTCGTCGTGCTGCGCTCGCCGGATGTACCCTCGATCCTGGTCGAAACCGCGTTCATCACCAATCCCGAAGAAGAAAAGCGCCTGAACGATGCCGAGAAGCGCGAGCAACTCGCCACCGCGATCCTCAACGGCGTGCGCAATTATTTCCAGGCCGCGCCGCCGCCGGGCACCTTGTTCGCGGTAAATGCGGAAAAGAATCGGCCGGAGCGTCTGGCCTCGCGCAAACCCGCGGCGGCCGCCGCCGACGATCTGGATGAAGACAGCGTCGCGGTCGCGCGCGGACCACGTTCGTAGGCCTGAGCGCAGTTCCAGCGTACATGCAACGAATGAATTGATTTACTTCGCCTCTGCGCAGGAAAAAAATTCCTGCGCTCGATTCGTTATCATGCGTGCAGCCCATGCCGCATATCCGTCAGCTCCCGCAGGAACTCGTCAACCAGATCGCCGCTGGCGAGGTGATCGAGCGGCCGGCGTCCGTGGTCAAGGAACTGGTCGAGAACAGTCTGGATGCGGGCGCCGCACGGGTCGAGATCGAGATCGAGGACGGTGGCGCCCGCCTGATCCGCGTGCGCGACGACGGCAGCGGCATTGCTGCCGATGAACTCGCGCTTGCGGTTGCGCCGCATGCGACGAGCAAGATCGCCACGCTCGAAGACCTGCAACGCGTGCGTACTCTGGGTTTTCGCGGCGAAGCCCTGCCCTCGATCGCTTCGGTGTCGCGTTTTGCCATCACTTCGCGCCCCCGCGAAGTAATCGCGAAGGATGGTTCCTCGCGCGCACGCGCGGCGGACGCGGCTTGGCGTATCGAAATCGAGGGCAGCCGCATGTCGCCGATGCGGCCCGCGCAGCATCCGCCGGGCACGACGATCGAGGTTCGCGATCTGTTCCACAACGTGCCGGCGCGGCGCAAATTCCTGCGTGCCGAACGCACCGAGTTCGGGCATGTCGACGAGTTGATCAAATCCCTCGCACTGGCGCGCCCGCAGATCGAATTCCGCTTGCAGCACAATGGCAAGCCGGCGCGCCTGTTGCGTCCGGCCGACAGCGAAGTTGCGCTCACTGCGCGTATTGCGGACATTCTCGGCGAGGATTTTACCGCCCACAGTTTACACATCGAGCATGCCGCCGCAGGCCTGCATTTGTCCGGCTGGGTTGGCTTGCCGACCGCGTCGCGCAGCCAGGCCGATCAGCAGTATTTTTATGTCAATGGTCGCCTTGTGCGCGACCGCATCGTCGCGCACGCTGTGCGCCAGGCCTATGCCGATGTGCTGTTTCACGGACGCCATCCTGCGTACGTGTTGTTTCTCGATCTCGATCCGGCCATCGTCGACGTGAATGTGCACCCGGCCAAGTCCGAAGTGCGATTTCGCGAAGGCCGGCTGGTGCACGATTTTCTCTATCGCACCCTGCATGAAGCGCTGGCGCAGACCCGCGCCGGAGCGGTCGCTTCCTTGCCTGCAGGAGCGTTGCCCGAAGCGCTGGCCCATCCGGGCATGGCCGCGGCAACGAGTTCTGGCGCTTCCGCCTGGCGCAAACAAGGCGGTCTCGGATTCGGCGTGCGCGAACCGGCTGCGGATTACCTCGCCCTGCTTGCCGGCTCGGCGGGAAAAGAGCGCATTGTGGATATTGCGCAAAAATCCACTTCGGAAGGCTATGCTGGATTGCCAAATCGCGATGCGGATGTCCCGCCGCTCGGCTACGCGCTCGCACAGCTGGCGGGAATCTATGTACTCGCCGAGAACGCGCAGGGCCTGATCCTCGTCGATATGCATGCAGCGCACGAGCGCGTTACTTACGAAAAGTTGAAAGCGGCGCAGACCGCCGACGGTATTCGTGCGCAACTGCTGCTGGTGCCCTTGGCGCTGGCGGTGAGCGAGCGCGAAGCCGCCTGTGCCGAGGAGCATGCCGATGATCTCGCCGCGCTCGGCTTTGAAATCGTACGCAGCGGGCCGCAGAGCGTGACGATCAAGCGTTACCCGGGCTTGCTCGAAGGTGCGAATGTTGGCGGTCTCGCGCGCGACGTCCTCGGCGATCTGCTGACCCATGGCAGTTCGAGCCGGCTCGATGAGGTTCGCAACGAGATGATTTCGACGATGGCCTGCCACGGCTCGGTGCGCGCGAACCGGCGCTTGACTTTGCCGGAAATGAACGCATTGTTGCGCGAGATGGAAGCGACCGAACGTTCCGGTCAATGCAATCACGGTCGCCCGACCTGGGTGCAGATGTCGATCGCCGAACTCGATCGCATGTTCCTGCGTGGTCGCTGAGTGAATTTTCCGTCCATTTGTAAACTTATGCGGGTTTTAACCATGCGACGTATTGCAACAATTCTGCTGGCCGCGCTTTTCAGCGCAGGTATCGGCGCCGTGCCGAATTCGGCGGACGGCAGTGCTGCCTATCGCAAGCAGATCGAGGACTGGCGCGCGCATCGCGCCGAGCGGCTCAAGTCGCCGAATGGCTGGCTCACATTGGTCGGCCTCGACTGGCTCAAGGACGGCGCGAACAGGATCGGTTCGGCGAAGGACAACGCGATCGTCATCGCCAAGGCGCCCGCGCATCTGGGCACGATCACGCTCGATCGCGGCAAGGCCACGCTGTCGCTGGATCCACGCGCCGATGCGAAGATCGACGGCGAGAAAAAGCCGGGTGCGGAACTTCTCGACGACAGCCACGAAAAGCCGACTACCGTGAGTTTTTCCACGGTGAATTTTTTTCTCGTGCAGCGCGGCGACAAATTCGGCCTGCGCATCAAGGACAGCGAGGCGCCAACGCGCGCGCATTTCCTCGGCATCGATAATTTCGCCATCGATCCGGGCTGGCGCATTGAGGCGAAGTGGGAGCCCTACGATCCGCCGCACGAAGTCGAGCAGGCAAATATTATTGGCCAGATCGAGAAAACCGTGGTGCCGGGCGCCGCGGTGTTCGAACGCGACGGCAAGACTTGGCGCCTTGAACCGTCGATCGAGACTCCGGGCGACACCAATCTGTTCCTGGTCTTTGCCGACCGCACCAGCGGCAAGGAAACCTACGGCGCCGCGCGCTTTCTGTATACCGATTCACCGAAGGACGGCAAGGTCGTGCTCGATTTCAACAAGGCCTACAACCCGCCGTGCGCGTTTACGCCGTTCGCAACCTGCCCGCTGCCGACACCGCAGAATCGCATGGGCATGCGCGTGACCGCGGGCGAGAAGAAGTATCGCGGCAGCCACGAATAGGCTGTCGAAAACGCTCTACTTCCCGCTGAAAACCGGTTTGCGCCGTTCGAGGAATGCCTGCGTGCCTTCGCGCATATCGGCGCTGCTGAAGCACAGGCCAAACGCCTGCGCTTCGTAGTCGAGTCCGGCTTCGATACCGTTTTCGCCGCCGACCAGGATCGTATCGAGAACGCCGGCCAGCGCATGCGGCGCGCTGGCGGCGAGTTGATCTGCGAGCGCATCGATCTCCGTGTCGAGCTTGTCCGCCGCGACCACACGCGTGAGTATGCCGAGCGAGTAGGCGCGTGCCGCATCGATCGGCGCGCCGATCAGGCACAGCTCCAGTGCGGCGGTACGGCCGGCCAGACGCAGCAGGCGCTGCGTGCCGCCGAACCCGGGGATCAGGCCGAGGGTGATTTCCGGTTGACCGACGCGTGCCTTGTCGCTGGCGATGCGCAGGTGACAGCACATCGCCAGTTCCAGGCCGCCGCCGAGGGCGAAGCCCTGGATGCGCGCGATCACCGGTTTGCCGAGGCGTTCGACCCCAAGCATCATCGCCTGACCCTGACGCGAGAACTCTTGCGCCTGCAGCGGCGTCAGAGTAGCCAGTTCGCCGATATCGGCGCCGGCGCCAAAGGCCTTTTCTCCGCTGCCAGCGAGCACCACGACGCGCACACTGTCGTCATGCCGCGCCTGGGTGAACGCGATATGCAGCTCATTGATCGTTTCGCGATTGAGTGCGTTGAGTTTATCCGGGCGGTTGATAGTGATACGACGGACCGCGCCGCGATCATCGATGCTGAGGTTACGGTAGGCCATGGCCGGTCTCGCGACGAGGAACGGGCGGCGATCATAGCAGGCAGGCGGAACATCAACTGCGGCTCGAATGGTCGGATTGCGGCGCGCCGAACAGCCCCGGTTCAGCCGGCAACTGTAGTATCGCTGGCCGGAGCATGGCGGCTTGCGCTAAACTGCCGGGCTTTGGTACCGATGCCTGCCGACGCCCGCGTCGCCACGGTCGATGAACTACGCGTTTTCCATTGGAGGTTTGCATGAGTTTGCGTTGGACTATTGCGGCGGCCGCTGTGCTCGCCGCAGGATCGGTGTTCGCCCAGAACACCCAGGGCGGCAACACCGCCGCGGCGACTGCGCCGCAGGGCGCAGCAGCCCAACAGCAACAGCAGAAGCCGCCGGCGCCGCTGACCGCTGCGGACAAGCCGAATCTTTCCTATGCGATCGGTTTCCAGATCGGCAACGATTTCCTCGAGAAGAAGATCGATATCGATCTGAACCAGGTCATCAAGGCGATGCAGGACGGTTACGCCAAGCGTCAGCCAACGGTGTCGGAAGACACGATGCGCGATGTGCTGACGCGCATGCAGTATCAGGTTTATTCGCAGGCCAAAGGCGAGTTCGACAAGCTGGCCGCGGACAACAAGGCCAAGAGTCAACGCTTCCTCGCCGAGAACAAGACCAAGAAGGGCGTGACCACGACTCCCGGCGGCGTGCAATACCTGGTGATCGAGGAAGGCACCGGCAAGCACCCGACCGCGCAGAGCGAAGTGACGGTGAACTTCCGCAGTTCGCTGACCAGCGGTCTCGAGCTCGACAGTTCGTTCGCGCGCGGCGAACCGTTCAAGTTCAAGGTCGACTCGGTGATCAAGGGCTGGCAGGAAGTCATCCCGCTGATGAAGGTCGGCGACTACTGGCGCATCTTCGTGCCGCCCGAGCTCGCCTACGGCGAACGCGGTGACGGCCGTCGCGTCGGTCCGAACGAAGTGATGGTGTTCGAGATGAAGCTGATGGATACCAAGCCGTAAGCAACGGCGGTGTCTTTGGTGAGAGAACAAGATCAACGCCGCGCTCGTCGCGGCGTTGATGTTTCAAGGGCAAGTTGAAATGTGGTCGTCGAATGCGCAGAAACCGATCCTCACGCCGTGCATCGGCATATGCGTGCTCGACGCGAGCGGATTCTGTCAGGGCTGCCTTCGCTCGATCGACGAGATAGCGCGCTGGGGTTCGTTGAGCGATCACGAGCGTGCGCAGCTGATGCATCACGTGCTGCCGCAGCGCGCCGAGGAAAAATCCCCAACGTGAGCACGAGTGCGACGGCTGCGACCCTGCGCGAGCGTGTGCAGCGCGGCGTTCGCCCGCTCGGCGATGTGCCGGCAGCGCCGGGCTGGAATCACGCCGAACTGAGCGATCTGCTCGGCCCCGGGCCGCGCCGCGTCGCCGCCGTTTTGGTGGCGATGGTCGAACGCAATGATGGTCTGCGCGTGCTGTTCACGCGCCGCAACGAGCAGCTCGCCCAGCATGCCGGGCAAGTGAGTTTCCCGGGCGGCGGGGTAGAGCCCGGCGATGCCGATGCATTGGCCACCGCGCTGCGCGAAACACGCGAGGAAATCGGCATCGACGCGGGGCTGATCGAGCCGATCGGCTACCTCGACGCCTTCGAGACGATCAGCAGTTATTGCATCACGCCGGTCGTGGCCTGGCTTGATCCCGATTATCAAGCCACACCCGACCCGCGCGAAGTCGCCCAGGTGTTCGAAGTGCCGTTGGGTTTCTTTCTCGACCCCGCCAACCGACGCGCGCTGTGCATGAATTACCAGGGCCGCGTGCGGGAAATTTACGAATTCGTCTATGCCGACCAGCGCATCTGGGGCGCGACTGCCGCGATGCTGCTCAACCTGGTCCGGCGCATGGAGTCCGTACGATGAAACTCGCCACCCTGATTTCCGCGCAGGATCTCGCCGCCCAGCTGGGCGATCCGAATCTGCTGATCGTCGACTGTCGCCACGATCTTGCCGACACCGCGCGCGGCGCACGCGAGTATGCGCAAGCGCATTTGCCCGGCGCCGTCCATGCGAATCTGGACAAGGATCTGTCCGACCTCGCGAAACCGAAACTCGGCCGCCATCCCTTACCCGATTCGGCGGCGTTTTCTGGCGTACTCGGCCGCTGGGGATGGACGCCTTCGATGCG
>JAYTQX010000137.1:0-4324 GCA_043746455.1 Pseudomonadota bacterium | reverse complement strand
GCGGCCATCGGCTGGCTGCTGGGCCGCATCGACAATCCGCTGCGGCGCAAGGCGGTGCAAACGCTGTCCCTGGTTGATACGCAGTTTGGCGACGAACGGGGTCATTTTCTGCACGCGGCGCTGGTCGAGGCGGGCAAGTCCTTTGTCGAAATCGCGAAGATCTGGACCGGCGATCCGCAGCGCACGCTTGCGCTCGTGCGCACGGTAAACGGCGGCGAACTGTTCGATACCGCGCTGGCGGCGAAACGCGGACTGATCATTGCCGCGCCGCATCTGGGCTGCTGGGAGCTGCTCAATTACTGGCTGTGCAGCCGCACACCGATCGCCATCGCCTATCGCCCGCCGCGCCGCGCCGAATTGGAACCGCTGCTGCTGCACGCGCGCGGTGGCCTTGCTGCCGAGCAGGTGCGCGCCGAAGGCAGCGCCGGCGTGCGCAAGTTGTTCAAGCGGCTTTCGACTGGCGGGGTCGTCGGCATCCTGCCCGATCAGCAGCCCAAGCAGGGCGAAGGCGAGTTCGCACCGTTCTTCGGCACGCCCGCATCGACCATGGTGTTGCTGTCGCGCCTCGCCCAGCGCACCGGCGCGATAGTGCTGTTCGCGTTTGCCGAGCGTCTGCCGCAGGGTGCGGGTTATGCACTGCATTTCCTGCCCGCACCCGCGCAGATCGCGGATACGGATCTGGCTGTGGCCGCTGCGGCACTCAACCGCGGCGTCGAAGCCTGCGTGCGCCTTGCACCAACGCAATATCAGTGGCATTACAAGCGCTATTCGGCGCAGGCAAGCGTTGCGGACCAGGGCAGCGAGACAGAAAGCGGGAAGAATTAGACGCGCTGCGCGCTGGCTTCAACTGGCTCTTTCCAGGCGCCGCAAGAACACGGTCATTTCCTTCTGCGCCTGCACGTCCCCGTGCGTGGCCGCGGCGGCGACGCCCGCACGGTAGGCGTCGGTCGCTGCCTCCATATCGCCCGCATCGACGAGTGCCTTGCCGAGCAGTTTCCACGCGGCCGAATAGTCGGGATCGAATTCCACGGCGCGGCGCAGTTCGGCGATCGCCGCCGTGTGCTCGCCTTTCGCGACGAGCGAATTGGCTATCGATACGCGCAGCAGGGCGCCGTCGCGCGGGCCACCGACGAGGCGGCGCAGCTGGTTGAGCAGATCATCGCCGGCCATGACGCAAGAGTCGTTCAGCGATGCACATCGTGCGTGATCACACCCCGGCGGCGCGAAGGCGGCAGGAAGAATTCCGGATGCGCGAGCGTGCGCTGCATGTCGTTCAGGCCCGCGCGCCAATGTTCGCGCATCGTGCTCGGCGCGAACGCGTAGTCCTTGTACTGCTCTTCGTAGGGTTTGGTTTTGTAGATCAGATGGATGATGTTGTAGACCCGATCGGACAGCCAGGGCTGCAGTTCCTTGCGCGCCGAGGCGGAAAGATGCTCGGCGGGAATTTCCTTGAGCAACGCGTCGAGCGTGGTGCGCAGATCGTGCATCTGTTGCACGACGCTGGTGTTGAAGCGCGTGCGGCTGGAATACTGGATGTCCTTCTGGCGTTCGAGTACTTCGGTCAGATTGCGCGGCAGGATGCCCTGTGCACGCCACAGGTCGACCTGGAACACGAGACAGTCGCAACGCGGTTCGTCGCCGAGCACATGGTCGAGCGGTGTGTTGGAGACGACGCCGCCGTCCCAGTAATGCTCGCCGTCGATTTCCACGGCGGCGAATGCCGGTGGCAGCGCGCCCGAGGCCATGACGTGCTCGACGCGGATCTTCCGCTTGTGCTCGCCGTAGTTGTCGAAGTTGATGAAATTGCCTGTGCGCACATTTACCGCGCCGACCGAGAAGCGCACATCGGAACGATTAATACGGTCGAAATCGACGAATTCCTCGAGCGTCTGTTTCAGCGGCGCGGTGCTGTAGAAACTCGTCGTCGCCACGCCTTGGGTCAGACCCGAGTATGGCGGCGGCAGGCGCGGCACATAGAAGCCGCTTTGTCCGTAGAGCATCGCCGCCATCGCACCTTGCGAATTCGCCCAGGCCAGCATCGATTTGCTCAGTCGCAGTGCATCGAGCCATTGCTGTTGCCAGTCGAGCGCTTCCTTTGCGAGCGGCACGGCCGGAATCGAAATGCGATTCCAGAATTCGTGCATGCGCTCGACGCGTTGCTCGGGCGCATTGCCGGCGAGCAGCGCCGCATTGATCGCGCCGATCGAAATGCCAGCGAACCAGTTCGGCTGAATGCCGGCCTTGTGCAGGCCTTCGTAGACGCCGCATTGATACGAGCCAAGCGCGCCACCGCCCTGCAGAACCAGCGCGATCGTGTTGTAACGCCGCGCCGATTCGGCCGGTGTGGCGACAGGTTTGCGCGCTGGTGCGGTGGCCGGGTTGGCGGACCGCGCGTTCGTCGCGGGTTTTGCTGATTTGGTCGCAGCGAGCGCGGTCTTGAGCGCCGCGGCCGCCCGTTTCGGCGAAGCCCGCAGTGTCTTGCGACGAGTCGTGCTCATTGCATGAACCAGCCGTGGCTGACGACAAGCGATTGTCCGGTCAGTGCATTGGTCTCGAAACCGGCGAGGAACAGCGCGCAGTTGGCCACGTCATCGACCGTGGTGAACTCGCCATCGACGGTTTCCTTGAGCATTACGTTCTTGATCACATCGGCTTCGGAGATGCCCAGTTCCTTGGCTTGTTCCGGAATCTGTTTCTCGACCAGAGGGGTGCGTACGAAACCGGGGCAGATGACATTGGCGCGCACGCCCTTGGCCGCGCCTTCCTTGGCCACGACTTTGGCCAGGCCGATCAGTCCGTGTTTGGCGGTGACGTAAGGCGCTTTCAGTTTCGAGGCTTCCTTCGAATGCACCGAACCCATGTAGATGATGGCGCCGCCCTTGCCCGCCGCATACATGTACTTGAGCGCCGCGCGCGTGGTCAGAAACGCGCCATCGACATGGATAGCCATGAGTTTTTTCCAGTCGGCATAGCTGAAAGTGTCGATCGGATTGACGATTTGTATACCCGCATTCGAGACCAGGATATCGATGCTGCCCAGATCCTTGACACATTTGTCGACGCCGGCGGCGACTGCCGCTTCGTCGGTCACGTCCATGACGATCGCGGTCGCGTTGACACCGCGCGCGCGAATCTCGGCAGCGGCGGCCTCCGCGGCGGCCTGATTGATATCGGCGATTGCGATATGCGCGCCATTGTCCGCATACACCTCGGCGATGCGCTTGCCGATGCCGCTGGCGGCGCCGGTAATCAGGGCGACTTTACCTTTTACGCTCATGTTCAAGTCCTCATCGATTGTCGTAGTCAAAATCAGAATCGTTCGCCGCAAATTACGCAAAAGACGCAAAGAAAATCGAGTGCGTTTCTTGACTTGCTCCTTTTGCGTACTTTGCGGCCAATAGTCGCTTGTCGCTTATTCCTCGCGCGCGACGGTGCGTACATCGACGCCGAGATCGCGCAGTTTGCGATACAAATGCGTCCGCTCCATGCCGACCATCTTGGCCAGACGCCCGACGCTGCCGCCGGCATCCTGCAACTGGCGCAACAGGTAAGCACGCTCGAACTGCTCGCGCGCCTCGCGCAACGGCAGATTGAAATCGATGCCCGACGTCGTTGCCGGCGTCGCGACTTCCTCGCGTGGTGCGCGAGCCACCGCACTGCCGAGTGCTGCTTCGACCTCGGCCAGTTCGATTTGTTCGCTATTGCCCATGATCAACAGGCGCTGCACGAGATTGCGCAGTTCGCGCACATTGCCCGGCCAGTCGTGATTGCGCAGACGATTCTGCACGGCAACCGGAAAATGGCGATACGGCAGCTTGTCACGGCTGGCGAAAAAATCGCCGTACAGCCGCAGCAGCTCGGGCACGTCCTCGCTGCGTTTGCGCAGCGGCGGCACCGCCAGCGGCACAACGTTGAGCAGGTAATAGAGCTCTTCGCGGAACAGGCCGGCCTTGATTTGTGCTTCGAGATTCTGCGCGGTCGCTGCGATCACGCGCAGATCGAGCGCCACGTTAGCCGCGCCGCCGCTGCGCACCAGGGCGCGGCGTTCGAGCACGCTCGACAGGCGCTGCTGCAGTTCCGGATCGAGCTCGGCGACCTCGTCGAGGAACAGCGTGCCGCCGTTGGCCTGTTCGAGCAGGCCCTGTTGCACGCCGTTCGCATCTTCCGCGCCGAACAGCGCGACCACCAGATGCTCGCGCGGAATGCTGCCCGGCGCGACGGCGACGAACGCGCCGCTGCGCCGCGACGAGCGCGCGTGCAGCCAGCGTGCAAGGGTTTCCTTGCCGGTGCCCGCCTCGCCCTGGATCAGGATCGAGGTTTCGTG
>JAYTQX010000136.1:0-10961 GCA_043746455.1 Pseudomonadota bacterium | reverse complement strand
GCCGCTGACAATTGCAAGTTCAGCGCGGAACGCAATCTCGACATCGATCCGGCTGGCCTGCACGCGTTGCGCGTCGAGCTCGGTTCCAGCGACCTGCATCTGCAGGGCGTGGCCGGACTGAACCGGATCGAAGTGCGCGGCAAGGCCTGTGCATCCGAGCAGGCGTGGCTCGCCGACTTGAACGTGACCCAGAGCCGCGAGGGCGACAAGGCCGTTGTCATGCCGGCCAAATCGCCGGAGCATCACGGCGGACTGATCGGCAACAGCTATGCGTATATCGATTTCGTCGTGCGCGTGCCGACGGCTCTGGCGCTCGAAGTGGACAGCGGGTCGGGCGACGCCGATATCGCCAATATCGCGGCGCTGGATTTCAATTCCGGCTCCGGCGATCTCAAGCTCGAACATGTCGCCGGCGCAGTTGCGGTCAAGGTTCATTCGGGCGATGTGATTGCCAGCGACGTGGCCAGCTTCACCCTGCGCGAGGCGGGTTCCGGCGATGTGCATGCGAACGGCGTGCGCGGCGAAGCCAAGGTCGGCCATGTCGGTTCGGGCGATCTGCATTTCGCCGACGTGCACGGCAGCGTGCAGATCGATGGCATCGGTTCCGGCGATCTCGCCGTCGAGCGCATCGGCGGCGATGTCGTGCTCGGCTCGATCGGCTCGGGCGATGTCGAGGCGAGCCACGTCACCGGCAACCTGATCGTGAAAGCTGCCGGCAGCGGCGAAATCCATCACGAGCAGATCGGCGGCCGGGTCGATGTGCCGAAGAATCACGCCACCGACTGAACGCACAGGTCTGTTGCGGGCTGACTTGTCTTGGGTTGGCCCAGCAACCAGAATAGCGCGCGTCGAGATTTCGGATACGCGCATGTACGCCAGCTTTCGCGAGTTCTATCCGTACTATCTGTCGGAGCACCGGAACAGCACCTGCCGGCGTCTGCATTTCGTCGGCAGTTCGCTGGTGCTGATCACCCTGGTCACCGCGATCGCGACGCGGCATTGGGCGTGGCTATGGCTGTGCCCGTTGTTCGGCTATGGTTTCGCCTGGGTCGGCCATTTCTTCTTCGAGAAGAACCGTCCGGCCACATTCACCTATCCGCTCTACAGTTTCGCCGGCGACTGGGTGATGTACGTGCAGATGCTCGGCGGACGCATCAAGTTCTGATTTGCAAAATATACTTTGGAGTAGGCGATGGTGTGGGTCGATCTGGTGACGCTGCTTGCGGTGCTCGAATTTCTCGCTTTCGGCGGACTGGTCGGCAGGGCGCGCGAAACTTACGGCGTGAAAGCGCCTGCCACCACGGGCAATGCTGAATTCGAACGCTATTTCCGCGTGCAGCAGAACACGCTGGAAACGCTGATCGTGTTCCTGCCTGCGTTGTGGATCGCCGCGCACTACTGGAGCGCCGCCTGGATGGCGGCAATCGGTTTCGTCTATCTGATTGGCCGTGTCGTGTATTTCCGCGGCTACGTCAGCAATCCGTCGGCGCGCCATATCGGCTATCTGCTGAGCATCGTTCCAGTCGTCGCACTGATCCTGTTGGGACTGGCCGGCATCGTGCGCGCGATGCTCGGTTGAGCGCTAATCGAGAAAAATAAAAAACGCCGCGACAACGATGAATGCGAAGCCGACGAGGTGGTTCCAGCGGATTGTCGTGCCCAAATACAGGGTCGAGAACACCACGAACACGATCAGGGTGATGATCTCCTGGATCGTCTTCAACTGCGCCGGGTTGTAGCTGCGGTAGCCGATGCGGTTGCCCGGCACTTGCAGGCAGTATTCGAAGAAGGCGATGCCCCAGCTCACCAGGATCACGATCCACAGCGGCCGGTCGGTGAATTTCAGATGGCCGTACCAGGCGAATGTCATGAACACGTTCGACGCGGTCAGCAGCAGGATCGGAACGAGATAGTCGAACATCGTTGGGCTCTCTGGTGGCGGCGCGGCAGTTGCGGCGAGTCGTTATACTGGAACCTCGGCGGGAGTTCATCATGCAGCCTTGGTCGCGCCATTTTTCCATAGTTTTGCTGTTGCTCGGAGTTGTCCAGATGAGTCATGCCGCCACGCCCGTCATCGTGATCCACGGCGGCGCCGGCGTGATCGCGAAAGAGATGACGCCGGAGAAGGACAAGGCCGTGCGCGCGGAACTCGCGAAGGCGCTGCGCGCGGGCTACGACGCGCTCAAGGCCGGTGCGAGCAGCCTCGATGCGGTGGCCAAGGCGATCGTGGTGATGGAGGATTCGCCGCTGTTCAATGCGGGCAAGGGTGCGGTGTTCAATCACGACGGCAGGAACGAACTCGACGCCTCGATCATGGACGGCGCAACCCGGCGCGCGGGCGCGATCGCCAATGTGCACCGAATAAAAAATCCAATACTGCTGGCGCGCGCGGTGATGGAAAAATCGCCGCATGTGATGTTGATCGACGACGGCGCGGAGCAGTTCGCCGAATCGATCGGCATGCCGCTGGTGGATCCGAAATATTTCTATACCGAGGAGCGCTGGCAGCAGCTCCAGCAGGCGCTCAAAGAGGAACAGGAACACACAGCCGATCCGGCGAAGACGCCGCATCACGGCACGGTCGGCGCGGTCGCGCTGGATGCGAAGGGCAATCTCGCCGCCGGCACCTCGACCGGCGGCATGACCAACAAGCGTTTCGGTCGCGTCGGCGACTCGCCGATCATTGGCGCGGGCACTTATGCCGACGCGCGCTGCGCGGTGTCGGCAACCGGCTGGGGCGAGTTCTACATCCGCGCCACCGCTGCGCGCGATATCTGCGCGCGTGTCGAATATCGCGGCGATACGCTGGCCAAGGCGGCTGACGATGTCGTGCTCAGCGTGATCCCGAAACTCGGCGGCGACGGCGGCGTGATCGCGCTCGACGCGCAAGGCAATATCGCCACGCCATTCAACACCGACGGCATGTATCGCGCGTGGATCGACCGCGACGGCAAGATGCATATCGCGATACTTGCCGGGGAGTAGGTGGAGTTGGGGCTCATGTATGCGCACCTGCTAAATGTAGCGAAGTGCCTGCCACTCGCGCTTTTCACTTTGCTGCCCACGGGTTCTCTCGCTGGCTGGATTAGCAGGGCTGGCGTTTCGCTGCCCAATTCTGCGAATCAGAAAGCGATTGGTAGTTTCGGGGCATCGTTGATCTTTGTCCCAGATGAGGATGAGCTGTTTAAACAATGGGCTACACCGTCAGAGTCCGTCAACGTTAGGACAACTGATAAAGTACGCGTAAATGAGCCAATCAGCGCTTTCGTAGTGTTTGGTGGATGCAAAGCCGATAAAGAGGGCAACTGTAGCGTTGTAATGCGCTTTCGCGTTGTTCGACCGGACGGAAAGGTTTACGTTGACTCGCCTCCAATGGATGTATGGTCGGGCCAGCCTGCACCGCCGGGGCGATCACTCGAACTAAGCGTCGCGTACCTCAAGCTGATTATCGAACCCAAAGATCAACTGGGTAAGTACGTTATCTCAGCGCAAGTCATGGACAACAACTCTGGCACCGTCTTGCAACTTAGCGGGCCGTTCAATGTAGTAAACGCGAAATAGTGAAACTCACTATTCGGTCAAGTAGACCGCTGCGATGGGCCGCGATATTTCATGCACATCGTGGCCTCACGAGAAACATCGCGCCCTGACTTGTGCGTATGGACTTCCTTAGGCAAGTGACCGAACTGCAACCGATCAGAAGATGTAATGCAGCCCGACCGAGCCGAGCCAGCGCGCCTCGATCTGCAATCCGTTTACGCGTTGGTAAAGCGGCGCCTGAGCGAAGACGTAGGCAGAGAAACGGCGCGAGAAATTCCAGGTGAAGCCCGGGCTCAGATACATCAGGGTTGCGCCGCTGCTTTCGATATCCGCGTTCGCGCCCTGTTCGCGCTTTTCGATGCGCGCGTTGATCTGCAGTTGCGGTACGAAGGTTGCGCTTGCCGTGTAGCGCAGGCCGAAATTCAGATTGAGGCCGCTGCCGGGTCTGAAATCCTCGCGCGAATTGAGCGGTTGCTGCAGCAGGGCCTGGGCAAAATAGCCCCAGTCCGGATTGATCGCGCCGAAATTGTATACCCCGACCAGAACGTCAGTCGTGCCGGTGCCGAGCTGCACGCCGCGATCCAGCGTTGCGCCTTGCTGCGGCCCGCTCTCGAATGGTTCGGTGAAATGCCCGGTCGGCAGTTTCAGGCCGAATTCGATACCGGTGCTGTGCTGATCATCGAAGCCGGCGTAGCGCGCGAGTACGCGTGCATCGCCGACGCCTTGATCGTGCGACGTGGAGATTTCGCTATCACCCTCGGCGATCGTCGCGTGCGAACGGTCGAACCAAGGCAGGGCGACGCTGACGCCCCAGTTCCGGTTCACGCTGTAGTCGGCTGCGAGGGTGTAGTTGCGGTTGATCGTGAACTGCTGAACTTCGCGATCGTTGGGCACGCGTTCGATAGGATCGGCAAGACTGCTGCGCGCGACGCTGTCGGTGCCCTCGCGCAACTGATCCTGATCGAAGAAATCGAAACGCGCGTCGAAACGCCAGCCGCCGCTGGTGCCGAGACCTTGGCTGGCCCAATCCGAACTCAGCGTGCAGCCACAGGCCGAGCAGGCAAAAGCGCGTGGCGTGATCAGGGCCGCGGTCGCTGTAAATATGGCTATCAATAAACCAGCAATGCGCATGAACTGTTTCTTCGTCTCTCAAAGGTTACTGCGCGCAGGTATCGAACCGCATCGCCGTCGGCTGTCATCGGGTGCGTACGATACAAACCGGGTTCGATTCCGGATATGCGGCTTGATGTCGCAATGTTACGGGACCCGCTCCGAAGCTCTACTGCCGGCCTCTGGCCCCCGTACGTTTGCCCACACGGTAATGCGATTTCGGAGCGATAAGGTTCAATCGGGAAGCAAAATCGACAGGCTAAGCGTTGCCGCGCACCGGATGCTTGGCCAGCTTGCGCTGCAGCGTGCGGCGGTGCAGACCCAGACGGCGCGCGGCTTCCGAGATATTGCCTTCGCATTCGACGAGCATGCGCTGGATATGTTCCCATTCCAGGCGTTTCAGCGGCGGTGGCGCATCTGGCAGCAGTGCGGTTTGATGCAGAGAGGATTTTTCCGCTTGCGCCCTTGTGAGCGCGTGCACCACCGCGTCGGCGTCCACCGGCTTGGCGAGATAATCGTGCGCACCGCGCTTGATCGCTTCGACCGCGGTGGCGATCGAGGCATAGCCCGTCAACAGCAGGATGCGCAGCTCGGGTGCGATCGCCTTGAGTTCCGGGATCAGCTTCAAACCATTGTCGGCGCCGAGCTTCAAGTCGAGTACCGCAAATTGCGGCCGTTCGCTGCGGCAAAGCGCTAGCGCCTGCGCGGCATCGTGCGCTGTGCTGGCGATGAAGCCGCGAGCGCCGAGCGCGCGCGCAAGCACGCGCGCGAACACTTCGTCGTCGTCGATCAGCAGAACGCGACGACCGGCGGAATACTCAGAGCTCATGCGCCGGATTGTCCTCGCTGGCCAGCGGCAGGCGCAAGCGCGTCAGCGTGCCGCCACCGGCGGCGTCCTCCGCGTGCAGCCGGCCGCCGAGGCGTTCCGCGGTTGCATTTGTCAGCGCCAGACCCAGACCCAAGCCATCATGTTTGCTGGTGAAAAAACGCAGGCCTGCGGCATTGCGCGCGGCGGAAGGCAGGCCCGGGCCGAAATCGCGCACGGCGAACTCGATCTGCTCGCCGCTGCGCTTCGCCTCGAAGTTTACTTGTGTACTTTGCCGCGATTGCGACGCGTCGGCCGCGTTGTTGAGCAGGTTGATCAGGGCGTGGCGCAGGCCTGGCACGACGCGCAGCGGCAGCGCGCGCGATACGACCTCGACCTCCACGTCCAGATTCACCGCCGGGCGCAACAGGTGGAAGCGCTGCGCGCAGTCGCTGACGAATGCGTCCAGTGTGAGCGTTTCGGCGCTGTCGCCCAGCTGCGCCGCACCGACCGCGACGAGTTCGCGCAGGATGTCGCGGCAACGCTCAGCCTGGCCGGCGAGCAGATCCAGATCCTCGCGCAGCGGCGTGCCCTCCGCGTGTTCGCGGCGCAGTTCGGCGACCAGCGTGCGGATGGTCGACAGCGGCGTGTTCAGTTCGTGCGCCGTGCCAGCGGCCTGGGTCGCGATCGCGAGGATGCCTTCGTCGCGCAGCGCGCGTTCGCGCTCGTGCTGCGTCACCGCCTCGCGCACGCGCAGCACGCGTGCGAGACGCCAGATGAAGAAGCCGAGCAGCACCGCGCTGATCGCGAAATTGACCGCCATGCCGAGCACGTGCAGATCGAAATCCGACTCGGCAGAGTCGGCGTTCGCGGCGAGTGCGTGCGCGCCATGTTGAAACACGTCCGGCAGCGGGACATGCCACAGCAGGAGCGCCAGATAGGCGGCGCAGGGTACCAGCACCGCGCACGCCAGGTAGCGCGCCGACAACGCAGTCGCGGCCAGCGCGATCGGGATGATGTACAGCGAGATAAACGGGTTGGTCGCGCCGCCGGTCAGGTATAAAAGAAAGCTCAGTACACCCGTATCGATGGCAAGGTGGACGACGACTTCGGCCTCCGACACCGGCCATGCGTGGCGCAGGCGCCACCACGCAAACAGGGCGAACGCGGCGAGTACGCCGATGCCCGCGAGCAACGCACCCTCGGCGATCGGCAGCGCCAGCCAATACGCGACGACAAGCACGGTCGACGCCTGGCCGACGATCGCGCAGGCGCGCAGCCAGGCCAGGGTCAGCGCGAGTTCGCGCGGACCGTAGTGGCGTCGAAAACGGGGCAGTGGGGAGTCGGACATGATCCGTTTGAGGTCTGGAAGAGGTCTGAACACATGACGAGCGTAGCTAAATTCTATATGTGCGGACATAGGCGCAGTCCGGGCGACGAATGGCTCCACTCCAGACGCGGCACGTCGACGACACGCACAAAATTACACGTGCTTACACCTGTTAACCCGGTTGTAATTGTCGATTCATCCGGCGCAAGGTAACTTGGCGTACGGTTTACGGGCTCGACGTCAGGATCGCATCTCCCGAGCGGACGCATCGAAGCATCATTGCGGCGATTTTGCCAGCACTAACACGGGCAAGGTATCGTCTCTCACCCTGCCTACGCTGCAGTGACCTTGCTGCGTCGCCGCTCAACAAAAACAATCACACATAAAGCATGCCCATGAGCACAGAATCCAACCGCACCGGTTTAACGCCCAGCCCACCCAGGTGGCGCTGGCGTGCCTACCTGATCGTACTCGCTGTCGCCCTGGTTCTCGGATTCGGCGCCTATTGGCTGGCAAAAAGCGCGCCGCCGGTGCCAACCGGAGGTCGTGGTGGCCGTGCCGGCGCGGCCGGCGGCCTGGCGATGCCGGTCGGTACCGCGGCGGTGATCAACGGCGATATCAACATCGTACTCAGCGCACTCGGCACGGTGACGCCGTTGCGCAATGTCACCGTGGGCGCGCAAGTTGCCGGACAATTGCTCAACGTGCAGTTCAAGGAAGGACAGATGGTCAATCAGGGCGATCTGCTCGCCGAAATCGACCCGCGCTCGTATCAGGCCGCGCTGACCCAGTACCAGGGCGCGCTGGCGCGCGATCAGGCCCTGCTGGCGAATTCCCGGATCGACCAGGATCGCTACCAGACCCTGTTCAAGCAGGATTCGATCGCCAAGCAGCAGCTCGACTCGCAGGTATCGCTCGTGCATCAGAACGAGGGTACGGTGAAAGCCGATCAAGGCCAGATCGATACGGCCAAGGTCAATCTGGCCTATACGCGTGTCGTCACGCCGGTAACCGGGCGTGTCGGTTTGCGCCAGATCGATCCGGGCAACAACGTGGCGGTGGGCAACAGCATCGTCGTGGTCACGCAATTGAAACCGATCGACGTGCTGTTCACCCTGCCCGAAGACAATCTGCCGGCCGTGCTGCGGAAGATGCACGCGGGTGTCACGCTCAGTGCGGATGCCTACGATCGCGCCGGCTCGACCAAGCTCGCAAGCGGCACGCTCGCGAGCCTGGACAATCAGATCGACACCAGCACCGGCACGGTGAAAGCCAAGGCCGAGTTCGTCAACGACGACGAGAGTCTGTTCCCGAACCAGTTCGTCAATGTGCGCTTGCTGCTCGACGTGATGCACAACGCAATCGTCATCCCGACGTCGGCGCTCGAACGCGGCTCGGGTGGTTTGTATGTCTACGTCGTCGGCGCCGACAAGACGGTGTCCGTGCGCAATATCAAGACGGGGCCGACCGAAGGCGAACGCGTCGCCGTGACCGACGGGCTGAAGGTCGACGAACTCGTCGTCACCAGCGGCGCCGACCGCTTGCGCGACGGCAGCAAGGTGGAATTGCCCGGCGACCAACCGCAGCCGGCCCCCGCAGCCGGCGCGGCGAAGACGGCAGTCGATGGCAGCGCCGCACAGGATAGCGGCAAGGCTCGGCAGTGGCAGGGCCAGCGCGGGCAGGGGCATCGACGCGATGGTGCAGCTCCGACCGGTACAGCTCCGGGCGGTACGAGTCCGTCCGCAACACCGCCGGCCGGTCCGAATGCGCCGACTCCTGCCGGCGCCGACAGCAAACCCGCGGACGGCGGCAAATCGTGATTTTCCGTCATGTTTGAATCGGCACGATGCAAAGCTGTCTTGATCGAGTCCGCCACAGACGTCGGTCTAAGCGGTAGCGCGCCATGAATCCCTCACGCCTGTTCATCATGCGCCCGGTTGCCACCTCGCTGCTGATGGTGGCGATCCTGCTGGTCGGCATTCTCGCGTATCGCTTCCTGCCAATCTCCGCGCTGCCCGAAGTGGATTATCCGACGATCCAGATCACGACCTTGTATCCGGGCGGCAGCCCGGAAGTGATGCTGACCTCGGTGACCGCGCCGCTGGAACAGAAGCTCGGTCAGATGCCCGGCCTGAACCAGATGTCGTCGACGAGTTCGGCCGGCGCCTCGGTAGTGACCTTGCAGTTCAGCCTGGACCTCAGTCTCGACATCGCCGAGCAGGAAGTGCAGGCGGCGATCAATTCCGCAGGCACCTTCCTGCCCACCGATCTGCCTTCGCAGCCGATCTACAGCAAGGTCAACCCGGCCGACGCGCCGATCCTGAGTCTCGCGCTCACATCCAAGACCCTGCCACTGACCCAGGTCGAAGATCTGGCGGACACGCGGCTCGCGCAGAAAATCTCGCAGATCGACGGCGTCGGCCTGGTGACGTTGTCGGGCGGGCAGCGTCCCGCCGTGCGCATCCAGGCGAATCCGACTGCGCTCGCCTCGTACGGCATGAGTCTTGAGGACCTGCGCTCCGCGATCGTCAATGCCAATGTCAACGGTTCCAAGGGCAGCTTCGACGGCCCGACGCGTTCGTACACGATCGACGCGAACGACCAGCTCAAGTCGGCCGATGCCTACCGCAATATCGTTATCGCCTTCAAGGACGGCGCCCCGGTGCATCTTTCCGACATCGCCGATATCGTCGACGGTGCGGAAAACAACCGCCTGGCCGCGTGGAAGGACACCCTGCCGGGCATCATCATGAACATCCAGCGCCAGCCCGGCGCCAACGTGATCGATGTCGTCGACCAGATCAAGAAGAAGCTGCCGTCGCTCACGCAATCGCTGCCGGCTTCGGTGGACGTGAGCGTGCTGACCGATCGCACGGTCACCGTGCGCGCCTCGGTCGCCGACGTCGAGTTCGAGCTGATGCTTGCGGTCGTGCTGGTCGTCGCGGTGATTTTCATCTTCCTGCGCAACATTCCGGCGACCGTCATTCCGAGCTTCTCGGTGCCGTTGTCCCTGGTCGGCACGTTCGGCGTCATGTATCTGGCCGGTTTCAGCCTGAACAATCTCACCATGATGGCGCTGACTATTTCGACCGGCTTTGTCGTCGACGACGCGATCGTGATGATCGAGAACATCTCGCGCTATCTCGAGGAAGGCGACTCGCCGCTCGAGGCGGCGCTCAAGGGTTCCAAGCAGATCGGTTTCACCATCATCTCGCTGACCATATCGCTGATCGCGGTGCTGCTCCCGCTGCTGTTCATGGGCGATGTGGTCGGGCGCCTGTTCCGCCAGTTCGCGATCACCCTGGCGGTCACCATCGTGATCTCGGCCGTGGTCTCGCTGACTCTGGTGCCGATGCTGTGCGCGAAAATACTCAAGCATCACAAACTCGAGGACGAAAACCGCTTCTCGCGCAAGACCGGCGAAATGTTCGAGCGCATCATCGCGAGCTACGGGCGCTGGCTGACCTGGGTGCTCGATCGCCAGTTCGCGACCCTGCTGGTCGCCATCGGCACGCTCGTGCTCACCGTGATTTTGTATATTATTATACCGAAGGGATTTTTTCCGATCCAGGATACTGGTCTGATCCAGGGCATTTCCGAAGCCTCGCAGTCGATTTCCTTCGCCGCGATGGCCGACCGTCAGCAGGCGCTAGCCAAGGAAATCCTCAAGGATCCCGCGGTGCAGTCGCTGTCCTCGTTCATCGGCGTGGACGGCACCAACGTCACGCTGAACAGCGGGCGCTTCCTGATCAATCTGAAAACGCACGGCACGCGCGACGACGTGGAAACCGTGATTGCGCGCCTGCAGAAATCGGCGGAGCAAGTGCCGGCAATCCGGCTCTACATGCAGCCCGTGCAGGATCTGACCATCGAGGATCGGGTCAGTCGCACGCAGTATCAGTTCACCCTCGGCTCGCCCAATCTCGACGACTTGGACCAATGGGTGCCCAAGCTCGTCGACAAGCTCAACCAGCGGCCGGAATTGTCCGATGTGGCGAGCGATCTGCAATCGCAGGGCTTGCAGGCCTATTTGAACATCGATCGCGATACTGCGGGTCGGCTTGGCATCACGCCGGCGGCGGTCGATCAGATTTTGTACGATGCGTTCGGTCAGCGTCTGGTGTCGACGATCTACACCGAAGCCAACCAGTATCGCGTCGTGCTCGAAGTCAAACC
>JAYTQX010000135.1:0-2466 GCA_043746455.1 Pseudomonadota bacterium | reverse complement strand
CTTCTTCGCCGGAACCAATCAGGGCTTGAACGGCGCGATCAATCTTGTGCGTGTGGGTCCGACGCCGGCCGGCTGCAGTTTGTAAGCCAATAGCTGGCGTATCGAGCGGAAGACTTACTTCAACCGCTCGACAGGTGCGCAAGGGTATTGATCGAATCGACAATGCGGTCGCAGGCGTCGCCAATCGCGATCGCGACCGCGCGCGCTTCACCGTCGGCAACCGCATTGAGCGTTCTGGCAAGCGCGCGCTCGGCCTGGCGCAGGTTTTCGATCTGCACCGCATGGTCGTGGCGTAGTCCGTCGGCGATTGCGGCCAGGCTTGCGTCCACGCGCGCGGCGAATTCGCGCACGTCGTTTTGTGCCGGCCGCTCGGCGCTGTCCTGCAGCACGGCTTCCAGCGCCATGCTCGCGCGCACGAGGCGGTTCGCGTTGGCAAACACGCCTTCGGCGAGCGCGATCAGTTTGCGGTCGCGCTTCGGTTCGCCACGCAGACGCTCGAGCGAGGCGAGTGCGTTGGTGCGCGCGCTGCGCGAGGCGGTGCGCGTGGCGCGGCGCGTGTCGGCATCGCCGTCGAACAACGCAGAAAAATAATCCCGGTACAATTCGATCATCGTCGCGAGCGCGGGACGCAGGCGTTCCCAAGTCGGCCACACGGCATAGGCGAGCAGCGCGAGCGCGCTGCCGATAGCGGTGGCGACGCCGCGCACAAGCATCGCTTCGCCCGGTGCGATGCCATAGAACGAGAGCAGGATCACGATGAGGCCGGTGAGCATCATCACGCCGAGGCCGTAGTTCATCGTGGTGAACATGCGAAAACCCATGCACAGCGCCGCGGCCAGCGCGAGTTGCGCCCAGACATTGCCAAGGGCGTAGTGCACGATCGCGGTGGTCAGTACGAGTCCGGCCAAGGTGCCCGCGACGCGCAGCAGGCCGAAACTGAAGGTGCCGGCGAAATCGGGCTTGAGCACGATCGCCGTGGTCATCGGCACCCAGAAGCCGTGGCCGACTCCACCAAACGCGAAGCCGAAGGTGCGCTCGCCTGCGACCGCGAGGGCCAGGCACACGCCGCAGCGCAACGCATGCCGGAACGCGACCGACTGCAGGTGAAAATTCGCGCGTATCGTCGCCAGGGCGCTGTCGGTGCGCAGTTCCAGCGGCAGGCGCGCTTCGTTTTCTTCGGCACGCAGTTCGCCCTTGCTGCCGGCGAAATCGGCGTAGCGCACGGCCGCGCGCAACTGACCGCCGAGTGCCTGCGCACGCGCGAGCGCGATGGTCTGCTGGCGTTGCAGGATGGCATCGCCGTGGTGGCTGAGTTCCTCAAGCGCGCTCAGCGCGGCATCGTAGCCTTCGAGCGCAGCGCTTGCCGCGAGCGGGCTTGCGCCGCGCTGCAGAGCATCGCCGATCGCATCGAGCGTGTGCGAGGTGTATTCGCGTAGACGCAGCAGGGTATGCCGAGCCTCGCCCTGGGTTCCGGCATCGGACAGATTGTTGATTACGTCGCCGAGCGCGAGCAGTTCCAGGCGCACGCGCTCGATGATGCGCGCGAGCACGCGAAAACTCTCCATCGCGGTGCCACGCGCGCGATGCGTGCCGTGCAGCAGTTGCTCGATGTCGAGCAGTCCCTGGGTTACCGGCGGCACGCGATCGAGCCGGTCCGGCGCGATCGGTCGATGGGTGATCGTAGCGAGTTCGTGGCATACGCGCGCCAGCGCATCGCGCTCGGGCCGATAGCGCAGCAGCGGCCATGCGGCGAGCGCGAGCAGAGTCTGTAGCGCGCCGCCGGCGAAAATCAGCAATCCTGCGTTGAGCGCGCCGGCTGGTGTTTGCGGCACCGCGCCCATCACCAGCAAGAGGATCATGCAGGCGAGTCCCGCGCGCCCCGCATTCGGACCAAGCGCCACGAGCATGCCGCCGACGACGCCCCAGACCAGCGATGCAATCACCATCAGCATCGAATGCGCGCCAACGAGGCTGCCGACGAATCCCGACACGGCCGCGCCGATCGCGGTGAGCAGCATGCGCTGCATGCGCAACCGGTACGGCCCGGGTTGATCGAGAAACATCGTATTCAGCGCGCCAGTCGCCACGCCAAGGCCGATCGCGACATGACCGCTGGCTATCCCCAGCGCGAGCGGCAGCACGACCCCGGCGCTGTTGCGCAAGGCGACGATCAGTGGCACGTCGCGCGGCTTGAGCTGGGTCAGGGTTTTGAGCATGGCGCGATATTAACGGATGACGATGGCGCGCTTGCGCTTTGCAGCCTGCTCGTCACTCCTGCGTCTTAGCTCTAGCTCGTCATTCCTGCGAAAGCAGGAATCCAGCGTCTTTGTTTGCCTGTGTGGTTTGAGCAAAGGCTTTTACTCGCCCTTGGCGAGGGGGTCACCTTTCTCTTGCTCGTGCAAGAGAAAGTAAGCAAAGAGAACACGCCCCCGATGGCGCGCTCGCAGGGTGAAGCCCTGCGAGCGC
>JAYTQX010000134.1:0-4055 GCA_043746455.1 Pseudomonadota bacterium | reverse complement strand
AAGCCTTCCTTGCGGTAGCGGATCAGATTGTCGGTGAATACCGCGGCCATCGCCTTGTCGTCGCTGGCCCCGCGCGCGTAGAACCAGCCGTTTTCCTCGACGAGCTTGAACGGATCGCGTTCCCAGTCCTCGCGTTTGGCCTCGACCACATCGATATGCGCGAGCAGCAGGATGGGCTTGGCGAGACGATCGCGACGGTGCAGCACGGCGATCAGCGCGCCGTCTTTCGGACGATCCGGCGGTGCGAGAATCTGCGTGTCCCCGGCGGGAATCCCCGCCGCGAGCAGGCGTGCGCGCATCGCTTCGGCGGCCTGCGTGCAACTGCCGACCGAGCGCGTGGTGTTGATCTCGAGCAGTTGCTTGTACAGATCGCGGAATGCCGCTTCGTCAGGCGCTGGCGTCTGCGCGGCGCCGCCCGTTGCGAAAAAAGCGGCGACCGCCGCTGACAGAATGGCCGATCGTGCGCGTGCGCTCATGCGAAATTCCAGGCTGGACGGAATCGCAAGCGGATTGGCGCAACGATGAGTTAAACCAATCGCGTATCGATCAGGATTTTCGAGGTCAGCGTGCGATGCACCGGACACTTGTCGGCGATTTCGAGCAGCCGCGCGCACTGTTCGTCGTTCAAGGTGCCGACCAGTTCGATTTCGCGGTCGATATGATCGAGCATCGTGGGCTTGTCCCCGCAGTCGGCGCAATCCTCGATATACCTTTTGGCATGTTTCAAGCGCACGATCACACGATCAAGCGGCAGCTGCTTTTTCGTGGCGTACAGCCGCAGCGTCATCGAGGTGCAGACACCGAGAGACATCAGCAGCAACTCGTACGGACCTGGGCCAGTGTCGGCACCGCCGACCGCAACCGGCTCGTCGGCCGATAGCCGATGGCGGCCATCGAGCACGATCTGGCTGAACTTGCCCGCGCCCGTTTCCGCTACGACCACCGTGCCAGCGACAACCTGCGGATCTTCGAATCGAGCAACTGCGCTCATCGCATCTCCTTGTTGATTTCTGCGTGCATCAGACCAAAACCAGATCCTGGTATTGCTGATGCCTGCGAATATACGCGGCGATGAACGGACATTGCGGAATCACTTTTTCGCCGTTGGCGCGCGCGTCGTCGAGCACGTGCGTGGCGAGTATCGAGCCGATACCGCGACCGGCCAGTGCCTCGGGCACGACCGTGTGGATGAAGGTGATCACGCCCGGCTCGCGTGCATAGGCGACGAATGCGGTCGCGCCATCGACGGTGAGCTCATAGCGATTGCGCGTGCGGTTGTCCACTACTCCATCTGTCATGCCCGGTCTCCGGTGAGAGTTGCATTCATCATACGCCGCGCGCGCGACCGTCCGTAACAACGTCGAATGAGGTAATTCAATATAGGCCAAGTATCGCGGGCACGCGTTCCAGCCACGCGGCCACGCGCGCGGCCCATTCGGCCTGACCTTGCACATCGGCGATCAGGTCCTGGCGGATTTCGAGTTCGATATGCGGCAAGCCGCGCGCCTCGCCATGCACCGGAATCGCATAGTCGGTGGCATCGCTCACCGCATACGGCTCGTTGTCGCCGACGATCCACTGGCCTTCGGCGCGGATTATCGCCAGCAGCGCGTGCGCGACGCGCGCGTCGCGGTTGTAGAGCATGCCCAGATGCCACGACCGCGCGGTATCCATGAATTCAGGCGTGAAGCTGTGCACCGACACGAGGATCGTCGGCAGCCCTGCTGCCAGGCGCCGGTCCAGTTCGGCAGCGATACGCGCATGGTACGGCGCAAAAATCTCGCGCACGCGCGTGGACGCGGCGGCCGGCGCAAGATCGCGATTGCCCGGCACCTCGGTGCGCTCGCTGCGCGTGACGATCGAACCGGCTGCATCGAGCGGACGATTGCAATCGATCACCAGCCGCGAATAGGTCTGCGCGATCAAGCACGCATCGAGCAGGCGCGACAGCTGTGAGGCCACGCCGAGCGCGCCGATATCCCAGGCGATATGGCGCTGCAAGTCGCTGGACGCCACGCCCAGATCGCCGAGCACGCGCGGAATGCGCTGCCCGGCGTGATCGCAAATCAACAGGAACGGCGACGCACTCTCGGCGCGCGTGACGGAAAATGCGGGCGGCTCGTCGGGCGCCAGCAAGCGCAGGTTCCCCGCGTCATTGGCCATCGGCGTTGATTCTTTCGATAGTGGGATTGCGCACTTTTCCGTTCGTCCTTCCATCGCACTCGCCTGCGCCGAGAGTAACCGACGTTTTCCCGTCCTTTCGAGCATCAATCGCGCGGCGGACCGACGAAGGCGCGGCGCGACCAGTCGAAATCGAGAATCACGCGCTCGCCGGTGCTGCCGTCGGTCGCTTCCAGCCGTGCAATGCGGCTATTACCGTCGCAAAGCCATGCGCGCATATCGCCATTGGCGCTGGCGCCCGGCAACTTGCCGCTGGCGCGGAACCGGTACACGTGCGCCGCGCACTGGCTGGTCTTCGATGCGCCTTCGATGCGTGCATCGTGTATCGAGGCGATCGCCTGACGCATTGCCGCGCCATCGAAGCTCGTCACCGGCAACAGCGAACGATCGGTCGCGGTCCAGATACCGAAGGTTCTGACCCAGGCGCGATCCGGCAACGCGATGAATTCCATCTCCTCGGTGCTCGCATGGATCCGGTCGGGAAATACGACATCGACATCGCCGGACATTGCGGGCAACTCCGGCCCGAACAGATGGCCCTGCGCATAGGCACGAAACCCACCCGCGGCCAGCACCTGCGTGAACGCATTCTGCACATCCGCGCGCGGGTCCGCATGCGCCGGCGTGGCGGCGATTGTACAAAGCAACAATGGGAAAAAAAGTTTCAAGGCGACGTCCATACGATGACGAAGGCCGCAGTATGCGTCGCACTCGATGAACGTTCGCTGTGGCAGCTTGCCATCCCGCGCGCACGGGAATGGCGGGAAACGATGCGCCTACTTGCGCTCTGCGGCCGTGGCATCGCGGGTCGCACGGAATTCCGAATCCTTCGACCATTCCGGCCACTGCTTCGAGTTGGCCAGATCGCTGCCGAGCTTGTACAGCACGCCCAGATCGTGCGCCATGCCAGCGAAGGTCCAATTCGCCTGCCATTCGTCCGCAGGCTGGTGGTAGTGATTGGCCGTGTATTCCTTCTTCGCTGCATCACCCGCCGCGATACCGCCGTTGACCAGATCGTTGCCCGATTCGAACGACAGCGCCGGCACGCCGCGCTTGGCGAACGAAAAGTGATCCGAGCGGAAGAAGTGCCCGGCTTCCGGAAGCGGATCGGCGCTGAAGGCCAGACCGGCGGCCTTCGCATCCGCGATCAGGCCGTCGAGCAGCTGCGACTGCGCGCTGCCGGACTGCGAGAAGTTGCGCGCCGGGCCGATCGGATCGAGCGCATCCATGTTGATGTCGGCGACGGTCTTGCCGATCGGATACAGCGGATTCGCGGCATAGTATTCCGAACCGAGCAGACCCTTTTCCTCGGCGGTGACGTTGAGGAAAATCACCGAGCGCTCGGGTTTCTGCGCATGCGCGAACGCGCGACCCAGTTCGATCAGGGCCGCCGTACCGGTCGCGTTGTCAATTGCGCCATTGTATATTTTGTCGCCTTTTGCATCCGGCTCGCCGACGCCGAGATGATCCCAGTGCGCGCTGTAGATCACCGTCTCGTCGGGATACTTGCTGCCAACCACGCGGCCGACGATATTCCGCGAAGTGATCGCCTGCTGGTCGACCGCATAGTTGGCGGAAAACGTCGCATCCTTGAGCTCGACGGGCTTGAATTCGCGCGTCTGCGCCTGCTTTTTCAGCGCCTCGAAATCCAGACCAGCGCTCTTCAGCAGCGAGACGGCGAGATCGCGTTGAATCCAGGCTTCGATCTTCGGATGCGTGGCGGACGGATTGTTGCGCACGATGTCGAACATCGTGTTGGTGTTGGAATTCTTCACCGTGGCCCAGCCATAGGAGGCCGGCGCGGTTTCGTGCACGATCAGCACGCCCGCCGCGCCCCGGCGCGCGGCTTCTTCGTACTTGTAGGTCCAGCGGCC
>JAYTQX010000133.1:0-25728 GCA_043746455.1 Pseudomonadota bacterium | reverse complement strand
CCGCGCGAACTGGTCTGGCTGCTTGGCATGCTGATCTTCCTGGCGCTGATGGCTGAAGGATTCCTGGGCTACGTGCTGCCATGGGGCAACATGTCGTTCTGGGGCGCCAAGGTGATCATCTCGCTGTTCGGCGCGGTGCCGTGGATCGGCGATACGCTGGTGCAGTGGATCATGGGCGACTACAACCCGGCTGACGCGACGCTGAACCGCTTCTTCGCGCTGCACGTGATCGCGTTGCCGCTGGTGCTGCTGCTGCTGGTAGTGCTGCACGTCGCGGCGTTGCACGAGGTCGGCTCGAACAATCCGGACGGCGTCGACATCAAGAAGAAGAAGGACGAGCGCGGAATCCCGCTCGACGGCATCGCTTTCCATCCGTACTACTCGGTGCATGATCTGGTTGGCATTGGCTTCTTCCTGATCATCTGCGCGTTCATCATCTTTTATCAGCCCGCCGTCGGCGGCTGGTTTCTCGAAAACGACAACTTCATTCCGGCGAACAATCTCGTCACTCCTGCCGAGATCAAACCGGTGTGGTACTTCACGCCGTTCTACGCGATTCTGCGCGTGATTCCGGACAAACTCCTTGGCGTGCTGGCGATGTTCGCGTCGATCGCGGTGTTGTTCTTGGTGCCTTGGCTCGATCGCGGCGCGGTGAAGTCGATCCGCTATCGCGGCAGGGGCTTCAAGATCGCGCTGCTGGGTTTCGCGCTGGTGTTCGTGCTGCTGGGCTCGATCGGCGCGGGCAAGACGACCGAATGGATTCCCGAGCTGTTCGGCGCGAATGCCGACCTGACCTTCATCGAGAACACTTTCGGCCGCACGCTGACCTTGCTCTACTTCGGTTTCTTCATTTTCCTGTGGGTCTACACCGCGTTCGGTTTCGAGAAAACCAAACCGGTACCGGAGCGGGTGACCACCCATGACTGAGTCCAACATGATCCAGCGTGTGATCGTCAGAACCTGCCTGATCGCTGTGTTGCTGCTGACCGCTGGCGCGGCCTGCGCCGAGGAAGGCGGCGGGCTGGCGGTCGCCAATACCAATGTATCCAACATCGCTTCGCTGCAGCGCGGCGCGCGCCTGTATTTCAATTACTGCTCGGGTTGCCACTCGATCAAGTACATGAGCTACTCGCGCCTGGCCCAGGATCTGCAACTGTCGAACGAAGAGGTGCTGAGCAACTTCGCCTTTACCGGTGCGCGCATCGGCGACCAGGTCATTTCCAACATGCCCGCCGACCACGCCCAGGACTGGTTCGGCAAGGCGCCGCCCGACTTGTCGCTCGAAGCGCGCGCGAAGGGTCCGGACTGGGTCTACAGTTATCTGAAATCCTTCTATCTGGATCCGTCGCGTCCGGTCGGCTGGAACAACCTGGTGTTTCCGAACGCCTCGATGCCGAATGTGTTGTGGGAACTGCAAGGCGCGCAGCGCGCGACCTACGCGCCGGCCAAGCCCGGTGAGGATCCGGTGGTGGAGAAACTCGAAGCGCCGGTCGGCGGCAAGCTGTCCGCGCACGAGTACGATCAGACCGCGCGCGACATCACCGCGTTTCTGCAATACGTGGGCGAACCCGCGGCGCTGAAGCGCGAAGCGGTCGGCGTATGGGTCATCCTGTATCTAGCTTTCTTCACCTTCCTCGCCTATCTGCTCAAGCACGAGTACTGGAAAGACGTGCACTAGGCCGGCCGGTCCGGCAAAGCGAATCCAGGCGCCCATCGCGCCTGGATTTTTTTTGCGGCGCTATGCGGTGGGTGCGCCGCAGGTGTACATTGGAGGAATACTGACGGGACGCGGGCGCGCGTCTGCATAGTTCCGTTCCTGTGTGGGGACGTTGGGCAGTTCCAGGAAACCAGCTGGCATGGTCTTGAATCAGCGATCGCGCACCGTTCTGACTCTGTATTCCTCACGCGATTGCGTGCAGTGCCACCGGGTGCGCCTTGTGCTTGCGGCGAAAGGCGTGACCTACGACTTCATCGCGGTCAACCCGCAGTCGCCGCCGGAGGATCTGCTCGATCTCAACCCGTATCACAGCGTGCCGACTCTCGTCGATCGCGACCTCGTGGTCTACGAGACGAGCGTGGTCTGCGAATATCTCGACGAGCGCTATCCGCATCCGCCATTGATGCCCGTCGATCCGCTGTCGCGCGCGCGCCTGCGTCTGGGGATCGTGCGCATGGAGCGTGACTGGCTGCCTCTGGTCGGCCAGATCGCGGCGGGCGGGCGTCCCGCCGAAACCGCGCGCAAACGCTTGCGCGAAGCGCTGCTGGCGAGCCTGCCCTTGTTCAAGGCGGCGAAATTCTTCCTCAATCCGGAACTGAGCCTGGCCGACTGCGCGCTGGCACCGCTGATCTGGCGCCTGCCGAGCCTCGGCGTCGTCCTGCCGCGCGAAGCGCACGTGATCAACGACTATGGCGAGCGCATTTTCCGCAATCCCGGATTTACCCGCAGCCTGACCGAGGAAGAAAAAGCGCTGCGTCCCTGAGGCGGGCTGACGCCGCACTGCAATCAACAGCTTCAAGATTTACCGCGAAGGACACAAAGTACACGAAGGAAAAGCGAAGGATTTTCTTTGGCGCTTTCTTCGTAACCTCGGGTCCTCTGCGTAGGTTCGCTTGGATAATTTTGAGTCGTCTATGAATACCGTCGTGATGACTTCCAACCGCCCTTATCTGTTGCGCGCCATGTATGAGTGGATAGCCGACAACGGCATGACCCCCTACATCCTCGTCGACGCGGCCGCGCCGGGTGTGAGCGTGCCGCGAAGCGCGGTGAAGGACGGCCGCGTGGTGCTCAATATCGCCGCGCGTGCGGTTGCGCAACTGGAGCTGGGCAAGGATCGCGTGCGCTTCACGGCGCGCTTTGCCGGGGTTAGTCAGCCGGTCGAGGCGCCGATGGCCGCGGTGCTTGCGATCTATGCGCAGGAGAATGGGCAGGGGATGATGTTCCCGGCCGAGAACTCGCCCCCCACACCACCGTCGGCGACACCGGAAGCGGCGATCGAGGCGCCGGCGAAAAAAGGCCCGTATCTGCGCGTGGTCAAGTAACGCGCAAATCTTTCGTTCAATGCAGGTTCGGTGGCTGTGGCCGGTGCATCTCGACGACATTCGAACCTGCCGCAAGCGGCTGCGCACGGGTGACCGGCAGGCTCCACGACAGCATGCGGCCGTCGAGCATTTGCAGGCCGCCCCGATGGCGATCATGGCCGTCGAGGCTGACCTCGAACGCGTAGCTGCGGCGCAGGCACAGACGGCCTTCGCGGTTGCGCGCAAGGGCGAGCCCGGACAGCGCGACGCTCTGGTCGAGCAGTTGCACGCCCGCTCCGGAGCACAGTTCGTGACCCAGTTCACGCGCGCGTTCGCGCGCCTTGAGCGCGTTCTGCCAGACGTAGACGGCCAGCAGGACCAGAATCAGCGAGAGCATGGTTGGCAGCATCCGCCCAAGTGTAAGGCTTGCGGTTCGCGACACAAGGCGCGGCTGGCGCGGCGCGATTTCGTTACAATGAGCGCAGTGGGCCGTTGCGCCGGAAGCGCCATGGTCTTTCAATCAGGGGGCGATTGCGTGCGTGCGGAGCGCCTGCGGTACAGCCGTGGGAGCATTCGAACCTGCGCAGAAGCCGTAAGGATCGGGCTCCTGTTCGGAGCTCCCAGCAGGGGACGAGATTGTGATCGAAATTCCCGGGTACGAAATCAAGCGCGAAATCGACGCGAACAATCTGGCGACTGTTTACCTCGCGCTGCAGGCGTCGCTCGACCGCGAAGTCGCGCTCAAGGTGATGGCACCATCGCTCGCCGACGATCCGGCGTTCGCCCAGCGCTTCATGCAGGAGGCGCGCACGCTGGCTTCACTGGCGCATCCGCATGTCATCGCGGTCTACGATGTCGGGGTTGCTCCCGGCAATCGCTATTATTTTGCGATGCAGTACCTGCCTGGCGGCGATTTCATGGCGCGTGTGCGGCGCGGTATCGACGACGCCGCACTCTTCGAGACCCTCGATGGTGTCACACAGGCGCTCGATTACGTGCATCAGCGTGGCCTGATCCATCGCGACGTCACTCCGCGCAATATTCTGTACGACGTCTCCGGGATGCCGATCCTGACCGACTTCGGCATCGCGCGTGCGATCGGCGCGAGCGCAGGCAGCACCGGCACCGATTATTCCGCGGTGACCGGGCACTACATCAGTCCGGAGCAGGCGCGCGGTACGCCGCTCGATGCGCGCGCGGATCTGTACAGTCTCGGCGCGCTGACCTATTTCGGTCTCACCGGCAAACCTCCGTATGACGGTGTGGACGGATTCGCCGTCGCCTATGCGCATGTGTTCGAACCGATTCCACGTCTGCCGCCGGAGCGTGCGCACTGGCAGGCGTTGATCGATCGCGCGCTGGCGAAAGAGCCGAGCGAGCGTTTCGCCAGCGCGCGCGAATTTCTCGACGCGCTGAACAAGCTGATGCAAGGCCGCTCCGGCATGACTGAAACCGCTGCGCCGCAACCGCAATCATCTGCTCCGGCGCAACTGGAGATAACCGACCCCGTGCACGTGCCGGGGATCGAGGCGGAAAAGCCCGCAGCGTCTCCGCCATCGGCAGCCTATGCCACGATGATGCACCCGGTCCCGCAGACCGCGCCCGAGGCCGGCGCGAGCGCTGCGCCGCCGCCGGCGCGCGCGCGTTGGCCCCTGTTCGCCGTCGCCGCAGTGGTGGCTGCGATCGGCATTGTGTCGTATACGCAATTCGGCAGACATGCGCCAGTCGAGAAGGGTCCGCTGCGGGTTCAGGCAACGCCGCCGGCAGCCACTGTCGCACAACCTGCGCCCTCGACGAATATGGTCGTCAATCCGGACGCCGCAACGAAGTCGGCGTCGACCGACGCGACCGCGATACCGAGTCTGGACGCCGCCGCGGAGGCTGCAGTAGGCGAATTCATTCCAGTCACTGACGTATACGCATTGCCGACCGTGGTCGATCCGGTTACCGAGGCCATACGCTTGGGCCGCATCGATTTCGCCAGTCAGCGCCTGACCACGCCGCCGGGCATGAATGCGCTCGAACGCTTCCAGTTCGCGCTGAAGCGGGATCCGAAAAACAAGACTGCAAAACTGGCCATTCTGGATATTGCCAAAAAGTATATACAGCTTGCGGACAAGGCCCAGGCCGGCGGCGACACGAGCGCGTATCTGCAACTCCTGACCAATGCCGACGACGTGGCCAAGACGCTCGACGAAGCTGCCGACGTGCGCCAGGATGTCGCCACGCGGCGCGCCAAAGTGGCCGAGCCGTACCTTGCTCAGGCCAAGGGCGCGGTGGCTGAACTCGACAAGGTCACCGCCAAGACTGCGTACGAAAAGGTGCTGGAAATCGACCCGAACAACGCTGCCGCGCGCGACGGCCTGAAGCTGGTGGCGACGATGGGCGAACCCGGCTTCGTGTTCCACGACAAGCTGGGCGACGGCAGTCAGGGGCCGGATATGTTGATACTCGGTGGCGGCAGAACCGCGGTGGCACGGCACGACGTGACGCGCGGCGAATTTCGTCGCTACTGGAATGCCGCCGGACGTGCGGCATTTGCGGGCAAGGAGCCGGGCTGCCGCGACCGCGAATCGTTTTTCCGCTCATCCAAGGATCGCACCTGGCAGAGTCCGGGCTTCGATCAGGACGACAGCCATCCGGTGGTCTGCGTGAACTGGGCCGAAGCCGCCGCTTACGCGCAGTGGTTGGGCCACGAAAGCGGCAAGCGCTACCGTCTGCTCAGCGTCGCCGAATTCGATCAACTCGCCGCGCGCGCGGCTTCCGATTGCAAGGCCGCGAATCTGGCCGACGCTGCGTTCAATCGCAAGTACGAAAGCCGCGACGGCGCCAGCTGCGACGATGGTTTTGCGGAAACCGCGCCAGCCGCGCATTTCGAATCCGGCGGCGTGCACGACGCCAGCGGCAACGTGCGCGTGTGGGTCGCGGCCTGCGGCAACGGCGCTGCAGTGCCTGCCGGTGGCGCCTGCCGCGACTATCTGGCCAAGGGTCGCTCATGGATGTCGGCGCCCAAGGACGCAGCCACCAGCGGAGATTCGTTCGGTGCCGATGTCGGCTTGAACAGCGTTGGTTTCCGCCTCGCACGCGAAATCGACAAGTAACACATTGGCACCGGGGATTTTCGAGGATGAAATTGTTTTTTCCCAATGGCGAGCGCGCGCCGGTGGATCTGATCGAAGGCGCTCTAGTCATCGGCAGCAGTCCGACCTGCGAGATCGTGCTCGATGCCGCGGGGATCACGCCGCGGCATTGCGAGTTGCGCACGCAGGGTGGGCACAGCGAGGCGGGCCCGCTCGCGATCGGTGCGCCAACCCGGCTCAACGGTGCCGTGCTGACGAGCTATGCGGAGCTGCAGGGCGGCGACCTGTTGCAGATCGCGGATGTGGAGTGCCGCGTCGTCGCCACGGAACGCAGGAAGTCACCGCGCATCGCGCAGAGGCCGGTGTCGGTCGCGCTGGGCGACAGCACGAATGTGCGCATGGACGCGCCGACGTTCGTGCTGCGCGGTGTTTCCGGTGCGACCTTTGGCAAACGCTTTCCGATTCAGGGCAACATGCTCGTGGGCCGCAGCAGCGATTGCGACATCTGCATTCCAAGCGAGGAAATTTCGCGTCACCACGTCCGTCTTGGGGGTGCCGGACGGCGTCATGGTCGAAGAGCTGGGCTCCGCGAATGGCACCTTCATCAACGGCCGGCGCATGGTCGGCGCGGCGCTGCTCAAACCTGGCGATGAATTGCGCATCGATGTCGTGCGCTTCCTGTTGATCGTGCCGGGTAAGGAAGCCGAGCATCTGACCCCTGTGCGCGATGCGGCTGCCACGCAGGCCGAAGCGCCGTCGCGGACGCGGCCGAAAACCTTGACTCTGCTGCTGATCGCCCTGGCGATGGTCGTGCTGGCCGCGGTCGCGCTCTTCGCCCTGGGCTGGTCCTTCCTCAGCTAGGCGTTACCTGCGCAGGTCGACGCGCATCGACAGATCGATTGCGCGCACGTGTTTGGTCAACGCGCCGACCGAGATGAAATCGACGCCGGTCTCGGCGATCGCGCGCACCGAATCGAGTCCGACTCCGCCGGACACTTCGAGCGCTACGCGGCCGGCCACGATCGTCACCGCCTGGCGCAGGCTCGCGGGCGCGAATTCATCGAGCATGATGCGATCGACACCGGCGGCCAGCGCTGCGTCGAGTTCGGCGAAATTCTCCACTTCGACTTCGAGCAGCAGCCGCGGATGCGCCGCCCGCGCCGCCCGCACGGCCGCGTCAAGCGAGCCGGCTGCGGCGATGTGGTTTTCCTTGATCAGGATCGCGTCGAACAGGCCGATGCGGTGATTGTGTCCGCCGCCGCAGCGCACCGCGTATTTCTGCGCCAGGCGCAGGCCGGGCAGGGTCTTGCGCGTGTCCATGATCCTTGCGCGCGTGCCGCGTACCGCGGCAACGTACTGCGCGGTGACCGTCGCCGTCGCCGACAAGGTCTGCAGGAAATTCAGCGCACAACGTTCGCCACCGACCAGCGCGCGCACGTTGCCGCGCAAAGTACACAATGTTGTATTTGCCTCAACCTGTTCGCCGTCCTGCGCGTGCCAGCGGATTTCGGCGCGCGCATCGAGCGCAAGAAAACAGGCGTCGAACCAGGGCCGGCCGGCAAGCAACGCAGCTTCGCGCGTGATGACATGCGCCTGCGCTTGTGCATCCGGCGGCAGCAGGTCGGCGGTGGCGTCGCCGCTACCGATATCCTCGGCGAGCGCGCGTTCAACGTCGCGGCGCACATCGTCCGGCGCGGGCGGATCGGGCGTGAACAAGTGCGCTGGCTCCACAAGTCCGTCGGTGACTGGCCGCGGACTTCAGTTCAGGGCCCGCTCGACCCGGCAGAGTGGCAGACCCTAGGTTGCGTGCGCAAGACCCGTGCTGACGTCCTGTGCGGATCTCAGGCGTGCGACGATCGCACCCAGGGCGCGGTCGAACAGTGGCGGATCGTCCTTGTGCAGTGTCAGGCTGCCGGCACCGAGTTCGGCGGCAAGGGCGGCAATTGTCTTGTCCACCACCTTGAGTCCCTTGCGGTCGACGAACAGATACTTGTGGCTGATCGGACTGATCCAGGAAAGCTTGGCGCGCTGCTTTGCATCGCTGTCGGCGTGGCCGAACTCCACCCAATCGCCGACCTTCATCGCGCGGATTTGCTTGATGCATGCCGGGTCGACGTCTTCCGCTTCCGGCGACACCTCGGGCTCGCAGCACACGGCGTTCTTTTCCATCATGCCGACGATCTCGGCGACGGCGGGGTCGACCGCTACGCCGTCGGTCCGCGCTGCAGCTGCCGCCCTGGGGGCGACATCGATCAGGCCCTGGTGGAATGAGTTGAGTTCCCGCAGCAGGCGCTGAACGTCGTCGCCTTGATAGGCCACCGTCGCCAGTCCCTTGCGCAAGTAGTCGTACATGCCCGGCAGCAGGTCGCGCAAACGCTGCCTGTCTTCCTCGCTGAACTTCGGCGTGGCGCTCCAGACGAAAGCGTCGGCGAAATTCAGCGCCTGTTTCCACTCTACCGACGTTTCTCCCTGACGCAGCGCGATCAGCACGAGATTCTGCGCCCAGGGACCGACGAGCAGGGTATGGAACAGCGCGGGCAACTGCTTGCCTTCGCAGCGCTGCTGCATCTCGCGCGCGGCGAGCTGGCGCGCATAGTCGAGTTTCTCGCGCCCGCGCACGGCCTCGGCGGTGCGCTTTTCGGTGAGTTCGGCGCGCCGTTTGGTCGTGGCCACGAAGGCAGTGAAGTCGGTGTTGGTGCGCTCGATCAGAGCGAGGTCGTCATCGAATTCGCGCAGGATCGTTGCAACCGCGTCCTTGATCTTTTCGTAGAGCGGCTGATCGGCCTCCGAATCACTGGATTTGCCGACACAGGCTTGCGCCATGTTGTCGAGCAACAGTCGCGCCGGATGTGTCTTGTGCGTGAACAGGTGGCGGTCGACCAAGGCGATCTTGAGAAATGGAATCTGCAGGCGCGCGAGCAGCGCCTGGATATGCACCGGTATGTCACGGTCCTGTACGATGAATTCGAATAGCATGCCGACCAGGTCGATCGTGTCCTCGTCGACGTTGGAGACGCGCGCGCGCGCTCCTGCCTGCAGTTGGTCGGCTTGATCGAGCAGGGCCTGCTTGAGCTGGCGAGCGTGTACCAGTGCTTCCCCGGTATAGTTCTGTTGCGATAGCACGCTCTGGCTTTGCAGAATCTGCAGTGCTGACAAAAGATCTGTCGGCGCCAGAGCGGGCATCCCGGCGGGCTGCACGCCTTCGGTCGGCATCATCGGCGCGGATCCTTGAGGCGCCGCGGACTCTTGATGGCGCAGCGCAAGCAAGGAGCGCAGCGTGTTATAGATTTCGGCTTCGATCGGCGTCTGCGCGCCAGCCGCTGCTTCGCCCGCATAGTTGGGGGAATATTGTACCGACGCGCCTGCTGGCGCAGGTGCGGCGGAAGCCCGCGGTGCCGTGTGGCCGCCGCGCAGGCGCAGCTGCGGTAACACGCCCGCGTGGATCAGATGTGCATTGACGCCTTCGTACAAGAGATCCAGCGCCGACATCAAATAACGATCGAGCAATTTGAACACGATCAGCTTCGACGCCAGATGCAGATCGAAAACGGAGAGCGCCAACTGGAAAGCTGCGCACAACTGCGCGGGACCGATGGGATTGGTGGTGTTTTCTACCGGCACGCCGCGGATCGCCGACAGGCGCCGGTTGAGCGCATACAGATGATGGCCAAGGCGCGATTCGGTTTTCGCGATCATTCCGCTGACCGCCAGCGCTTCCTCGAGTTCGTCGTCGTCGACCAGGCTCAGACCGACATCCGCATTCGGAGCGACGGCGGTGGTTTTCGGCGGCGCAAGCCGGGCGAAAGCGAATTCATCGAAAATCTGGCTGATGCGTTCGAGGGTCGTGCGTTCGACGTTCTGCCGCTTTTTGCGCACCTCGCGCATGTCGTCGAAAAATTCGGTATGTGCGGCATCGCCCTTGGCGTGCTCGGCAAGGCCGAACAAGGCGTCGTCGGTGTTCTCGAATAAGGCGCTTATGATCTCGTTGACGCGCCGGAGAGCCATGTCGCGCACCGTCTTGAGCGGTTCGCTCAAGCGGTCGACAAAAGATTGCGCCATAGGCTGCCGCGGAGGGAGACTTACAACCTTATTGCCGTCGTTCTTGGCGCTCATGTGTCAATGCCAAAAAAGTGAGACCCCAATTCCACCGGGAGGTGGAACGCTTACCCTGTGGCCCAAGACTAGCGCTTGATAAGAGCGCAAGTGTTGAACTGCTTCGCATAATAATGCATGAAAGCAATGTTTTTTGCTTGCAGAACGAGGGTTGAGCGTACTCCTGCGGTAGTGCACCTCAGACCGGAAAGCCGCTCAATTGGAGTGTGCCGATACCCTCATCCGCGAGCATGACCGGAATTTCGTCCTCGATGCGATAGATGACTTTACCATCCGTCGTCAGCAGGCCGGCCTGCAGTGGAGAGGCGACTTCCGTGCCGGCGACGGTCTGCACCGCATGCCGGGAAATTTCACGATTGAGCGCATCGAGTTGGGTCCGGCTCAGCGGTTTGAGCGGCGTCTTGGTGACCGGGCAGCAGAGAATGTCGAGCAGGCGTTTGTCCATGACAAGGTATGACTGGCTGGGATTTGCGCCTAGAATATCGGTTTTGCCGCACAGGGGCCACGAGCAGATCAGGCCATGACTAAAGACGACACGCAGCCGCGCATCGGCATCGTGATGGGGTCGCGTTCGGATTGGGACACGCTGGCGCCCGCGGCAGACATCCTCGGCAAGCTTGGCATCGCGCACGAAGTACGCGTGGTGTCGGCGCATCGCACGCCCGATCTGCTGTTCGACTATGCGGCGCAAGCCGCTGCGCGCGGACTGAAGGCGATCATTGCCGGCGCCGGGGGCGCCGCGCATCTGCCGGGCATGCTCGCGGCGAAAACCGCGCTGCCCATACTCGGCGTGCCCGTGCAATCGCATGCGCTCAACGGCGTCGATTCGCTGCTCTCGATCGTGCAGATGCCTGCCGGTGTGCCGGTGGCGACGTTCGCGATCGGCAAGGCCGGTGCGGTCAACGCCGCGCTGTTTGCCGCGGGCGTGCTCGCCCTCGAAGACGCGACCGTCGCGCGTGCGCTCGCGGACTTCCGCGCGGCGCAGACTGAACAGGTGCTGGCGAAACCCGATCCGCGCAATCCATGAGTACGGTTGGCGTTCTCGGCGGCGGCCAGCTGGCGCGCATGCTCGCGCTCGCGGGCGCGCCGCTCGGTATACGTTTTATCGTTGTGGACAATGCGCCGGATGCGTGTGCCGGTCAGGTTGCGCCGTTGCTCAAGGCCGACTGGCGCGACTTCGCCGCGCTCGAGGATTTCGCCCAAGCCGTCGACGTCGCCACGTTCGACTTCGAAAACGTGCCGGCCGACACGGCGCACTGGTTGGCCGAGCGTACGCAGGTGTTCCCAAGTCCGCGCGCGCTCGCTGTCACCCAGGATCGCCTCGCCGAAAAAAACCTGTTCCGCGAACTGGGCCTGGATACGCCAGCGTTCGCCGCAGTGGACAGCCGCGCCGATCTCGAACGTGCGCTGGCGGCGATCGGCTGTCCCGCCGTTCTGAAGACGCGCCGCCTCGGTTATGACGGCAAGGGTCAGTTTCGTTTGAAAACCACAACCGACGTCGACGCGGCATGGTCCGCGCTTGGCGGCGTGCCGCTGATCCTCGAAGCCTGGGTTGCGTTCGAGCGCGAGGTCTCGCTGGTCGCGGTGCGCGGGCGCGCTGGCGAATTCCGTACTTATCCACTTGTACAGAATTGGCACGCAGACGGCATTCTTTCCGCCAGCCTCGCGCCTGCAGCGGACACGCAAGCGTTGACCGGACCCGCAGTGAGTCACGCGCGCGCGATCGCCGAGCATCTAGACTACGTCGGTGCGTTCGCGCTGGAACTGTTCGTCAGCGACGGTCGCCTGCTGGGCAACGAAATGGCGCCGCGTGTGCATAATTCCGGGCACTGGACGATCGAAGGGGCGGTCTGCAGCCAGTTCGAGAACCATGTGCGCGCCGTGCTCGGACTGCCGCTGGGCGATGCATCTGCGCTCGGCATCAGCGTGATGCTCAACTGGATCGGCGAGCTGCCGGAGGCGCTGCCGATACTTGCCGAGCCGCGCGCGCATTGGCACGACTACGGCAAAGCGCCGCGTGCGGGGCGCAAGGTCGGGCACGCAACCCTGCGTGCGGATGCGCCTGCGGAAATGGGTGAGCGTCTGGCGCGTGTTGCGCACGCGCTTGGGCGTGAGGCGCAGGTGGCGCCCGTGCTCGCTGCGTTGGCGGAGTCGCGTGCGCACGCCTAGTGGCTTCTGCTCGTCATTCGCGCTTGCGAGCGGTGGAGGCGAGGCACGCAGCAAAAGGGCCGCCCTGAAGACGGCCTTTTTTCGACGCGAGTCGAATCAGGTCAATTGGCTCCCCGCGAATTCCCAGTTGACCAGATTCCAGAACGCCTCGACATATTTCGGCCGCGCATTGCGGTAGTCGATGTAATAGGCGTGCTCCCACACGTCGCAAGTCAGCAGCGGGCGGTCGGTGCCGGTGATCGGCGTGGCGGCATTGCTCGTGCTCACCAAGCCGAGACTTCCGTCCGCGCGCTGTACCAGCCAAGCCCAGCCGGAGCCGAAGGTCGTAACCGCCGTCTTCGAGAATTCCTCCTTGAACTGGGCGAAACCGCCGAACGACTTCGCAATCGCATCGGCCAGTTTCCCGCTCGGCTCGCCACCACCCTTGGGTGAAAGCGAGTTCCAGTAGAACGTGTGGTTCCAGATCTGTGCAGCGTTGTTGAACACGCCGCCTTGCGCCTTCTTGACGATGCTGACGAGATCGAGGTTCTCGTTCTCGGTGCCCTTGATCAGATTATTGAGATTGGTGACATAGGCCTGATGATGCTTGCCGTAGTGATAGTCGAGCGTTTCGGCGGAAATATGCGGCGCGAGCGCGTCGCGCGCGTAGGGCAGGGCGGGAAGTTCGATCGCCATCGGGCGTCTCCTTGGCAGTGGACTTGGGGGATTGGCAGTATAAAACAATCGTCATGCCGGCACCGTTGTCTAGCGAACGCATCGGCACATGTCATACGCCACGGATCGTAAATCTGCCGCGGCTGCTACAATTGCACCATCGCGCAATGGCAACGAGTAACGAGACCACCGTGGACATCCAAGAACGCATCCAGCAAACCGTGCAAGACCATCCCATCCTGCTGTTCATGAAGGGGACGCCGCAATTTCCGATGTGCGGGTTTTCCTCGCGCGCCGTGCAGGCGCTGAAAACCGCCGGCGCGCAGTTCACCTCAGTGAATGTGCTTGAGGATCCGGACATCCGTGCCAACTTGCCGCGCTATTCCAATTGGCCGACATTTCCGCAACTGTTTATCAACGGCGAGCTGATCGGCGGTTGCGACATCACGCTCGAATTGCAGGACAGCGGCGAACTGGCGCGCATGGTGAAGGAAGCGCAGAAAACGCCCGCGTGAATTTCGACGTCGGCGACGCCACTCGCTTGCCGGCGGGCTGGAGCCCGGCTGCTGGATCGCTGCACGATCGTGTCGTCCTGATCGTCGGCGCCGCAGGCGCGCTGGGCAGCGCTAGCGCGCTCGCGGCAGCGCAGGCCGGCGCGCGCGTTGTGCTGCTCGGGCGCAAGCCGCGTGCGTTGGAAAAGGTATACGACGAGATCGAGGCGGCCCATCCGGGCATGGCGGCGATCTATCCGCTCGACCTTTCCGGCGCGACGCCGCAGCACTACGCCGATCTCGCGGCAACGATCGCGCGCGAATACGCACGACTCGATGGCATCGTGTTCGCCGCCGCGCATTTCGATGGCCTGCAATCCATCGCCGATATCAAGGCCGAGGCGTGGCTGCGCACGCTGCAGGTCAATCTCAGTGCGCCGTTCCTGCTGATCCAGGCATGCGCGGACTTGCTGCGCGGCTCCGCGACTGTTGCGCCTACCGATGCAAGCGTGGTCTTCGTGGTCGACGATCCGGCGCGTGTGGGCAAGGCGTTTTGGGGCGCTTACGGCGTGAGCAAATTTGCACTGGCAGGACTGGTTTCGATCCTGCACGAGGAATGGGAATCGAGTCGTGTGCGTATACACGCCTTGCTGCCCACGCCGATGCGCAGCATGCTGCGGCGCACGGCCTACTTCGGCGAGAATACATTGGCGTTGCCCAATGCCGACTGCGCGGCGCAGGCTGTGGTCTACCTGCTCGGCGATGATGGCAAAGATGCACGCGGCCGGATTCTGGATTTGCGCTGAGCTCGCAGCGGTTGCTCGTCATCCAGCCGGAATGACGCAGAGTGGTCGTCAAGCCAGGCGATATTAAGGGGGAGTAATGGATACCAGCATCAGCACTTTGTCGGCGGGAATCCTGCTGTTCTTGATCATGGATCCGCTCGGCAACGTGCCGGTGTTCCTCGGTCTGCTCAAGAACGTAGCGCCCGAACGACGGCGCTTCGTGCTCGCGCGCGAACTGGTGATCGCACTGGTCGCGCTGTTTGCGATTCTGTTCTGTGGTGGCTTCGTGCTCAAGGTGCTGCAATTGCGGCCCGAATCGGTGAGCATCGCCGGCGGTATCGTGCTGTTCCTGATCGGCGTGAAGATGGTGTTTCCGCCGCGCGACGGCAGCATTTTCGGTGGGCCGGAAGGCGCCGAGCCGTTCATCGTGCCGATGGCGATTCCCGGCGTCGCCGGTCCGTCGGCGATGGCGGCCCTGATGCTGATGGCCAATTCCAATCCGGGCCGCACGGCGGATTGGAGTATCGCCCTGCTGGGCGCGTGGGTCGCGACGGCTGTGATTCTGCTGTCGTCGACCTATCTCTATCGCTGTCTCGGCGACAGCGTGCTGACCGCGATCGAGCGTCTCGTCGGGATGCTGCTGGTTGCGCTATCGGTGCAGATGTTTCTCGACGGGGTGTCCGCGTATTTGCGCCTGGGCTGATTGATCAGAAGCAACGTCTCGCGATCGGTGTCTATCAAGTCCCCGCTTCTTATCCGCTGCGCTGCACAATTAGATAATGGATGCGCACATGGCGTCGATTTGCTGAGACCCCACCATGCTCGCTTTCCCACGGTCGCGCAAGGAACTTGGAGCAGCGCGGTCGCCTGTCTGATCCAGTCCGGTTTGCCTTAAACGCAGCGCAATAATGGCGCGGTCATATCGGGCCGAGCCATTTTTGTTCAGTTTTGTAAATTCCAACAGAGGCTGGCAAACGTTAGAAAATTGTCATAAAGTGTAGTTAAGCTTGCGTTAACGATTGGGCGTTTTCAAGCTCTTGGGAGCAGCGCCGTCGGTGTACTCATCGCTGCGAAACTTGCGCGTAAATTCGGGTTCGTGCTGCGCCACACCATAGCGAGCTCGCCGATCCCGTTTTCAGAACCGCTCAAAGTATAAATGGGCAAAAAAGGAAAAAATGATGAAGACGCATATGAATATGAAGCTGTTGCCGCTGCTCCTCTCTTCAATTCTCGCGATTTCCGGCGTGGCCTATGCGCAGGACACCACATCGGGTATTTCCGGACGTGTCACTGGCGCTAACGGTAGTCCAGTTGCCGGCGCCAAAGTGCGCATCGTGCACGTACCCTCCGGCACGATTTCAAACGCCGTCGCAGATGCCAACGGCCGCTATCAGGCGCAAGGTCTGCGCGTCGGCGGCCCTTACCACGTCGAAGCACAGGGTGCTGGCGTGAAGGAAATCGATGCCGACAACGTCTTTCTGAATCTGGCCGAGACAGCGACGGTCAACCTCACCGAAACCGCTGTCCAGGCGGCGCAGCTTGAAGGCGTGACGGTTACGGCGAATGCCACCCAGCTTGCGGTGTTCAATTCGGACAACAAGGGACTGTCGACGAATATTTCGCACGCCCAGCTTGAAGCCTCGGTCAACGCCGACGGTTCGTTCCAGAATATCGCGCGCTTGGACCCGCGCATCTCGATCACTGACCGTGATGCCGGCACGATTTCGGCCAACGGCAAGAATTTCCGCTACAACTGCATCACCGTGGACAACGTGAACGCGGCCGATCCGTTCGGCCTCGAGGCCAATGGACTGGCCAGTCTGGGCAGTCCGATTGCACAGGAGGCGATCGACTCCTACCAGCTTTCCACTTCGAATTTTGATGTATCGACCCGCGGCTGCGTTGGCGCCAACGTCAACGCGGTCAGCAAGAGCGGTACGAACGAGTTCCATGGTGAGGTCTACTACAAATACCGCACGGCCAATGACAATTTCATTGGCAAGATCGCGCCCGTAGGCAGTTTGATCGAGCAGCCGTTCACCGGCTGGAAGCGCGACTACACCGAAGGCTTCAACGTCGGCGGCCCGATCATCAAGGACACGCTGTTCTTCTTCCTGAGCTACGAGAAGGAAAACCGCGTTGGTATCGGTGCGGTGTCCGCACCGATCGACGGCAGCGGCAGCACCAATCTTGTCGCGGGTCTCACGACCGCGTTCCTCAACTCGGTGCTCGCGCAAGCCTCCAAGGACGGACTCAACCCCGGCGACCGTACCTTGGCCAATCTGACCGACAAACGTTATCTGGCCAAGATCGACTGGAATATTTCCGACACTCAGCGCGCGGTATTCCGTTACGGTGAAACCAAGGAAGACCAACCCGTGCCGACCGGCAGCAACACTTCGGTAACGCCGAACAGCAATTGGTATTTCAAGAATCGCGATATCAAGACCTATCTCGTCCAACTGTTCAGCGACTGGAGCGATACGTTCTCGACCGAAGCCGACCTGCAATACGGCCATTACACCCAGCTGCGCGGACCGCTCGCAGGCGGCTACCAGCCGACCGTGCAGGTGACGACGACGACCACGAGTTTCACACCAAGCGTTTCCGTGGGTACTGAGCTGTTCAGTCAAGTCAACGCGATCGATATCAAGAATGTATATGCCTATTTCGCCGGCACCTGGCATCTGGGTGACCACACGGTCAAGGCCGGCATCAGCGGTTACGAGGACAAGATCTACGACGCGTTTGTGCAGAGCGGGGTCGGCAACTATACCTTCCAGAGCCTGACCAACTTCCAGTCGAACGTCTGGGAAGAGTACACAATTAAACAGCCGGCTCCCGGCTACACGCTGCAGCAGTCGCAGGCGAATTTCAAGAAACAGCAATACGGCTTGTTCCTCGAAGATACCTGGCAGGCAACGGATCGGCTCTCGCTGACGTATGGTTTGCGCTACGACGACCCGAAGTTCCCGTCCTCTCCGTATTTCAACCCCTGCTTTGCGGCCGCCCCAGGCGTCGCTTTTACCGCGAAGCGTGCTGACGGCTCGGTCCTCTGCTCCGTTGCGAAAGGCGGCTTCGGCTATGCCAACAACGGCACGCCGAATGGTAATGGCGCCCTGCAGCCGCGCCTGTCGTTCAACTACGATTTCGACAGCGAATACAAGACCCAATTGCGCGGCGGCGTCGGCGTATTCGCATCCGATCTGCCGACCGTTTGGTACACCAATGCCTACGGCAATCCCGGTACTTCGATCGTTACCTACGACATCGTCAATTCGGCCAGCGATCCGATCGGTACCTTGCTTTGCAGCACCAACGGCAAGAATTTCACCAAGGCCAGCGGCAGCAGTTGCCCGAGCGGTCAGATCTCCTACGTCAAGCAGGCGCCGGTCTACAATGCGGCCAATCCACTGGTTCCGGGCAGCGGCACGCTCGTGCTCGGGTCGAGCGTCGCGACGATGGCGGTCGACACCATCGATCCGAATTTCCAGATGCCAAACACGACACAGGTCGTACTGGCTTTCGATCGCGAGTTGCCGTGGTTGGGAATCATCAGCTCGCTGGAGTTCAATTACACGGAAACCAACGACGATATCTTCTACAAGAACCTCAACCTCGGTGCGCCGCAGTTTACCGGGCCCGATGGTCGCCAATATTTCTGTACGCAGGCCAACGCATTGAAGTGTTCCAGCAACACAAAAGCCAGGTCGAATCCGTCATTTGGCAACGTGACCGAACTGACCAACACGCACCAAGGTCAATCGCACACCATCACATGGTCCTTTACCAAGCCGATGGCCGACGACTGGAGCGCCATGATGGCTTTTCGTGTCGGCCATGCCACCGACGTCAACCCGGGTACTTCAAGCATCGCCAACTCGAACATCAACGGCAACGTGTGGAAGAATCCGAATACCGATGTGGCGGCGACAGGAAACTATAGCGTCGCTCAGCGCGTACTTGGCAGCCTGACCTGGCAACACAGGTTCTTCGGCGACTATCTGACTCAAGTCAGTGCGTTCGCCGATCTGCACTCGGGCGCGCCGTACAGCTGGACGTCAGGCACCGACACGAACGGCGACAGTTATACGCGCGACTTGGTCTACATTCCGAAATCGGTGACCGATGTGGAGTGGGCGTCGGCTGTGACGCCTACCCAGCAGCAGCAGCTTCTGGCGTACATCAACGGCAACTCGTACCTGCGCGCGCATGAAGGCCAGATCGCCGGCCGCAATGCGGTTACCTCGCCATGGGTCAACCAGATCGATTTGTCCTTCCGTCAGCAGATTCCCGGTTTGTTCGCCGGCAACAAGGGCGAGTTGCGCTTCGACATCTTCAACTTCGGCAACCTGCTCAACAGCAAGTGGGGCGTCGAGAAGCGCGCCGGCTTCCCGTTGATCCGCAACCTTGCAAATGTCAGCGGCTTCGATCCGGCAACAGGCAAGTACATTTTCGATATCAGTTCGGCGTCATACAAGAACGCTGCGGGCAATTACGCGCCGCAAAACCTCGTCGTCAACGAAGGTCAGGGCGCCGGTACGCCGACGCCGAGCCAGCGCTGGTCGGTGCAGGTGACGGCCAAGTACACATTCTGATCCGACGACACTCAGGGAATGGGGAAACAAGGCCGGCGCCCGCAAGGGCGCCGGTTTTTTTATCGCTGACTTGCGCCTGACCGCCGCGATCCAGATACTACAAGACCCGCATCGCGACGCGGCTTCCGGTCTACGCGTCGTAGATCGGACGAGCAAGGAACAATTTCAATGTCGAATGCAACTGTAAGCGCGCGCATCTCGCCGGCCGCGGGCATGGACGTCCTGTCGCGCGACGAGGTCACGCGGCTGCGCGACGCGACCAAGGGTGGGCTGCACAATCTATTGCGCCGCTGCGCGCTGGCCGTGCTTGTTTCCGGCGGCACGACCGACGACGATCCACACAGCATTTTCGAGCGCTTTCCAGACTTTGATATCCAGGTGCTGCAGCAAGATCGCGGCGTGAAGCTCGAACTGCGCAATGCACCGGCACGCGCGTTCGTCGAAGGCAAGATCATCCGCGGCATCAACGAGCTGCTGTTTGCGGTCGTACGCGATATCGCCTATGTGGCGACGCAGATCGATGCCGGTCGCTTCGCTCTGGACGATTCGCATGGCATCACCCACGCGGTGTTCGAAATTCTGCGCAACGCGCGCGTTCTGCGGCCGAACGTGGAACCAAATCTGGTCGTGTGCTGGGGTGGCCACTCGATCGGGCGCACGGAATACAAGTATACAAAGCTCGTCGGCTACGATCTGGGCCTGCGCGGACTCGACATCTGCACCGGCTGCGGACCTGGCGCGATGAAGGGACCGATGAAGGGCGCGACGATCGCGCACGACAAGCAGCGTCTGCGTTCCAAGCGCTACATCGGCATCACCGAGCCGGGCATCATCGCGGCGGAATCGCCCAACCCGATCGTCAATCACCTCGTGATCATGCCGGACATCGAGAAGCGCCTCGAGGCGTTCGTGCGCATCGGTCACGGCATCATCGTGTTTCCGGGTGGCGTCGGTACCGCGGAAGAGATCCTCTATCTGCTCGGTATACTTCTGCATCCGGACAATGCCGGCATGCCATTCCCGCTGGTGTTCGCCGGGCCGCAGGAGTCGGCGGAATATTTCCAGCAGATCGACCACTTTCTGCGCCTTGCGCTCGGCGATACCGTCGCGCAACGTTACCGCATCGTGGTCGACGATCCGGTGGAGACCGCGCGCGTCATCCACAAGGGCATCGAGAAGGTGCGCTCTTTCCGCATCGACAGCCAGGACGCGTTTTTCTTCAACTGGGGTCTGCGCATCGAGCTGCAATTCCAGAAGCCGTTCAAGCCGACCCACGCGAACATGGCCGCGCTGAATCTGCGTCGCGGTCAACCGGCGCATCTGCTGGCGGCGGACTTGCGCCGCGCGTTTTCCGGCATCGTCGCCGGCAACGTCAAAGAGGAAGGCATGAAGGCGATCGCCGAGCATGGCCCGTTCGAGATCGACGGCGATCCGGAAATCATGCGCGCGCTGGACGAGATGCTCGCCAGCTTCGTCGCGCAGCAGCGCATGAAGTTGCCAGGTACGACATACGTGCCGTGCTATCGAATCAAGACATGAAACACCCCTCTCCCGCCGGGAGAGGGGTTTGGGTGAGGGTTCGGTTTTCTCGCAACCTTGTTGCGGATGCGAACCCTCATCCGGCCCTCCGGGCCACCTTCTCCCGGTAGGAGAAGGGAAACCGCGGCCACTGGTGGTAAGGAAAACATTATGAATTCGACGCAACGACTGCATGCGCTTGGCCAGAGTCTGTGGCTCGACAATATCACGCGCGAAATTCTGGACAACGGAACCCTGCAGCGCTACATCGACGACTACTCGGTGACCGGACTGACCTCGAATCCGACGATCTTCAACGAAGCCATCGGCACTGGTGCCTACGATGCCAGCATTCGAGAGAAGGCGCGTGGCGGAAAATCCGGCGAGGCTCTGTTCATCGAACTCGCGCTCGAAGATCTGCGTCGCGCGGCCGATCTGTTCGCACCGATTCACGCGCGGACGAACGGTGTGGATGGCTGGGTCTCGATGGAAGTCTCGCCGCTGCTCGCCGCCGATACCGCCGGCACCATTGCTGCGGCCAAGGCGATTTTCCGCGATGCGGCGCGTGGCAATCTGTTCGTGAAAATTCCGGGCACGCCCGAAGGCATTCCCGCAATCGAGGAAGCGATTTTTTCCGGCGTGCCGGTCAATGTGACCTTGTTGTTTTCGCGCGAACAATATCTTGCTGCCGCGCAAGCGTACGCGCGAGGTATCGAGCGGCGCGTCGCCGCGGGACTCGATCCGCGCATCGAATCGGTCGCGTCGCTTTTCATCAGCCGTTGGGATCGCGCATTGACCGACGCCGTACCCGCGGACTTGCACAATCGGCTCGGCATCGCGATCGGGCAGCGCACCTATTGCGCCTATCGCGAATTGCTGACCTCGGCGCTCTGGCAGAAACTGGCCGGGCAGGGTGCGCATCCGCAGCGCCTGTTGTGGGCGAGCACCGGCACCAAGGACCCGAAGCTTTCGCCGAACCTGTACGTGGAAGCGTTCGCCGCGCCGGATACGGTGGATACGATGCCGGAAAAAACCCTGCTCGCGTTCACGCAGAATGGCAAGGTCGGCGCCGCGATGGCCGAAGATGGCGGCGACGCGGAAATGCTGCTTGCACAATTCGCCAAGGCTGGCGTCGATATCGATGCGCTTGCGCAGAAATTGCAGCGCGATGGCGCGAAGTCGTTCGTCGATTCCTGGCAGGAGCTGATGCAGCGCATCGCGGCGAAAAGCGCGGCGCTGGCAGCGGCTTAAATCGGCATCGCGACTTAGTAGCGTCATTCCGGCAGGGATTGCCGGAACCCAGACTGCATGGACGCCAACCTGGAGATTTCTTCCTCGTGGAGGCGGCCTTCCCTGGCTCCTGGATCCCGGCAATCCCTGCCGGGATGACGGCATTCTTGTAGGATAGCTTTCGACGCCACACTCAAGCACTAACCACATGAACGCAACACCTGGCCAACTTCCGCCCGAGTCCCTGCTCGAAAACATTCCGCGCCTGATCACCGCGTATTACACCGGCAAGCCCGACCCGAGCGTCGCCACGCAGCGCGTCGCCTTTGGTACTTCGGGTCATCGCGGCTCCTCGCTGCGCGCGAGTTTCAACGACACGCATATCGCCGCGGTCAGTCAGGCGGTATGCACCTACCGCAAGAACAAGAATATCGATGGACCCTTGTTCATCGGCATCGACACGCACGCGCTGTCGGAGCCTGCATTCGCCACGGCGCTGGAAGTGCTGGCGGCGAACGGCGTCGAGACCATGATCGCCGCCGGCGGCGAATACACGCCGACGCCGGCGATCTCGCATTCTATACTCGTATACAATCGCGGCCTCACGGCAGGATTGGCGGACGGCATCGTGATCACGCCGTCGCACAACCCGCCCGAGGATGGTGGTTTCAAGTACAACCCGCCGAACGGCGGTCCGGCCGATACCGACGCCACCGGCTGGATCGAAGCTGAGGCGAATCGCCTGATCGAAGGCGGCCTCGCGCAAGTCCGGCGCATGCCTTACGCGCAGGCGCGCCGTGCGGCGACTACGCACGAACACGATTTCCTCGGCGCCTATGTCGAGGATCTGCACAATGCGGTCGACATGGACGTGATCCGCGGCTCCGGAATCAAGCTTGGCGCCGATCCGCTCGGTGGCGCGGGCGTGCATTACTGGGCGCGAATCGCCGAACGCTACAAACTCGATCTGACCGTGGTCAGCGAAACCGTCGATCCCACGTTCCGCTTCATGTCGCTCGATTGGGACGGCCGCATTCGCATGGACCCGTCGTCGTCGTTTGCGATGCAGCGCTTGATCGGCCTCAAGGATCGCTTCGACGTCGCCTTCGCCTGCGATACCGATCACGACCGCCACGGCATCGTCGCACGCAGCGTCGGCTTGCTGCCGGCCAACAATTATCTGTCCGTGGCGATCGACTATCTGTTCCGCAATCGCCCGCGCTGGCGCAGCGATGCCGCCGTCGGCAAGACCGTGGTCAGCAGCGCGATGATCGATCGCGTTGCCTCACGCCTCGGCCGGCGCCTGTACGAAACGCCGGTTGGGCTCAAATGGTTCGTCGACGGCCTGCTCGACGGCTCGCTCGGTTTCGGCGGCGAAGAAAGCGCGGGCGCGACTTTCATGCGCATCGACGGCACCGTGTGGACAACCGACAAGGATGGCATCGCCGCGGCCTTGCTCTCCGCCGAAATCACCGCGCGCAGCGGACGCGATCCGGGCGAGTATTATCGCGATCTGACGAAAGTGCTAGGCGAGCCGAAAGCCACCCGCATCGATGCGCGCGCAAATACCGAGCAGAAGAAAAAGCTGTCGCAACTCACGCCGGAGAAAATCCAGATCACCGAGCTGGCGGGCGAAAAGGTGGAGCACGTGCTCGATCGCGCCCCCGGCAACAACGGCCGCATCGGCGGCATCAAGGTCATGGCGGAAAACGGCTGGTTCGCCGCGCGCCCGTCCGGCACCGAAGACATCTACAAGATCTACGCGGAAAGTTTCATCGACGATGCACACCTGAAACGCATCCTCAGCGAAGCGCAGAGCGTCGTCGACAAAACAATTGGCGCTGGCTGAGCATTGCCCCCTTCCGGCTGCCGCCACCTTCCCCCGCTCGCGCAGGGGAAGGATTCCAGCTTCCAGCGACACGGTCTTTCCCTTCCCCTGCGCAGCGGGGGAAGGTGCCGAAGGCGGAAGGGGGCGCTTCTTGCGGCTTTGGCGACGCGCCCCTTGGGACAATGCCTATTCTTTTCTGACCTCATGCCCGCCGAACTGATTGCGCATCGCAGCGAGCAGCTTGTCGGCGAACGAATCCTTGTCGCGCGAGCGCAGGCGTTCGAGCAGCGATTGCGCGATCACCGGCGTGGAGACACCCAGTTCGATCGCCTCCGATAGCGTCCAGCGGCCTTCGCCGGAATCGGCGACGAACGGAGCGATGCCCTGCATGGTCGGATTCTTGCCCAGCGCATCGGCGGTCAGATCGAGCAGCCAGGAACGCACCACGCTGCCGTAACGCCAGATCTGCGCGATCTGCGGCAAGTCCAGCGCGAATTCCTGCTTGTGCTGCAGTATCGAAAACCCTTCGGCATACGCCTGCATCAAGCCGTATTCGATGCCGTTGTGAATCATCTTGGTGAAGTGCCCCGAACCGACCGGCCCGACGCGACCCCAGCCGCGATCTTTCGCGGGCGCCAGCGTCGCGAAGATCGGTTGCAGGCGCTGCACGACTTGTTCGTCGCCGCCGATCATCAGGCTGTAGCCTTCCTGCAAACCCCAGATGCCGCCGCTGGTGCCGCAATCGATGTAGTGGATTTGTCGCTCGGCGAGCGATTTCGCGCGCCGCAGCGTGTCCTTGTAGTACGAGTTGCCGCCGTCGATCAGCGTGTCGCCCGCGCCCAGCAGCGGCAGCAGATTTTCAATCGTGGAGTCGACCGGCGCGCCCGCCGGCACCATCAGCCAAAACACGCGCGGCGCCTTCAGCGCAGCGACAACTTCCGCCAGCGTGGCGACCGGCTCGATGCCGTTTTTCCCCGCCAGTGTGCGGCTGTCCGCGCTGGAATCGAAACCGACCACGCGATGCCCGCCGCGCACCAGACGCTGCGCCATGTTCGCGCCCATGCGCCCGAGGCCGATCATGCCAAGTTCCATCGTCTTGCTCCGTAAGCGGGGAAAAGGATTATCGCAGGTCCGACGCCATGCGGGCCTTCAACTGCGCATGTGTTTCACCAGCGCTAATGCCTGCGTGCGTTAGCGTACGGACGTGGCGTGTGAATCGGCCCACTGTCAACGCCATACCACGCACGAAATCGCTGGACGATCACGCTTTCCGTTGGCCTGTAGGAACGCGGTCCCTGTTTCGTAAAACGACAGACGCCACGGAGTGAGGATGTCATGTTGCAAAGACTGCTCAAAGTTGCTGCATTGGCGTGTGGGGTGCTCGTTGCGACCACGTGCGCATTCGTGCAAAGCGCCGCTGCAGTGCCGGCCTTCGCCCGTCAAACCGGCCAAGCCTGCGTCGCCTGCCACGTCAGCTTCCCCGAACTGACCCCTTACGGCCGCAACTTCAAGCTCAGCGGTTACACGATCGGCACACGCCAGACAATTCCGCTGGCTATCATGGCGCAGGCCGGGGTGACCCAGGTCAAGAACAACAAAGACGACCAGGGCAATGCGATCGTGCCGAAAACTGACAGTCTGCAACTTTCCGCCGCGAGCGTATTTCTCGCCGGCAAGCTCACCGACAACATCGGCGGCTTCGTGCAATGGACCTATGGGGCAATCAACGTCAACGATGCGGGCCAGATCGTCGGCCACAGCGGCGTCGACAATACCGACCTGCGCGCGGTCGGCCGTATCGAGAATGAGGACAAGACCGACATCCGATGGCTGTACGGCGTCACCCTGCACAACAATCCCACGGTGCAGGATGTCTGGAACACAACGCCGGCATTCGGCTTTCCGTTTACCGGTCCGCCCAATGGCATTGGACCTGCCGCCGCAACGATCATCGACGGCGGTCTGGCGCAACAAGTCGCCGGCATCGGCGCCTACGTGTACTGGAACTCGACGATCTATGCCGAGGTGACCGGTTACCGCACGGCAGATGGTGCGTTCTCTGCGCTGCGCGCCGGACAGGACACTCATACGCCCGGCGGTGTGGTCCGGATCGATGGCTACAACCCCTATTGGCGACTGGCCTACAACCACGAATGGGGACCCAGTTCGATCATGGTCGGCACCTACGGCATGAAGGTGAGGCGCTATCCGGACAACACCCTGCCGTTCACGCCGACCGAC
>JAYTQX010000132.1:0-5155 GCA_043746455.1 Pseudomonadota bacterium | reverse complement strand
TGGGGCTCGGTGCGGCCGATCCACGGCGTGCCGGGCGAGTAAGCGTGCGGCCGATGGATTGGTGGTCGTACCCCTCCGATCCGCGCTGGTGGGGAAGCGTACTGGCGATTTTTTTTCTGTCCGCGCTGGTCGTATGGTCGAGCATTCGCTATGCGCATCGACATCGCTTGATCGATCAGCCCGGTCGCCGGCGCTCGCATGAGCAGCCAACGCCGCGCGGCGGTGGCATTGGCATCGTGATTGCGGCGCTGGCCGCAATTTGCCTGTCGACCTGGATCTTGCGCATGGCCGGCGTGTTTCAGTCCCCATTGACTCTCGCCCCGGCACTGGTTCTGGTCGCGGCAGTCGGCTGGATCGACGACCACCGCAGCTTGTCGGCACGCAGCCGGCTGCTGGTACAGATTGCGGCTGTGGCGATTCTGCTTTGCCCGCTGGCGCTGTATCTCGTTACACGCGATCAAACTGCTCTGTCCCGAACCGACTTGCCTGCGCTCAACATTGCCGTGCACGTCGGCTTGGTCGCATGCGCCCTGGTCTGGTCGATCAATCTGCACAATTTCATGGACGGTATCAACGGTTTGCTAGCCTGTCAGGCGATTTTCGTTTTTCTGTGCCTGGCGACTTTGCTGGTTGGCTTGCCTCATGCTTGGCAACTGCTGCTGCTCACGGCAACGGTCGCTGGTTTCCTGCCATTCAATTTTCCGCGCGCGCGGATTTTCATGGGCGATGTCGGTAGCGGTGCGCTGGGTTTGCTGATCGGCGTGGTCGTGCTCGTGTCATGGCCCCCGCTTTTGCTGGCCGGTGCGATCGCCTGTTCGGGTTTCGTCACCGACGCGACCTGCACGTTGCTTTCGCGCATGCTGCGCGGACGTCGCTGGTATAGTGCGCACCGCGAACACCTGTATCAATGGCTGGCACGCAGCGGCTTTTCGCACGCAGGCGTCGTCGCGCTTTACATGGGCTGGAACTTGTTGATCGTCGCGCCGGTCTTGATCTTTGCCGATCACGGCGCTGACGCAAGTGACGGCGTGATCGCTCCAGTCCGCGGAGCCGGACTTGCCTGGACGTTTGCGATATATGCGCTGGCCGTTGCGTTATGGGTTTTCGGCAAACGCTGGTGCATCCGAAAAATGAAAAGTTCAAGCAAGACTGCGGCGAAATTAAAAAATACAGAATGAAAATATTCCCGTCATGCGCCCGCGCAACCTGATCGCGGCGATCCACCCGCGCCTCGCCGTCGTGCTGCACGATCTGGCGATGGTCTGGGTCGCCTGGATCGCGACCAACTGGCTGCGCTACAGCTTCGCGCCGAACCTGCCGCCGCCTTTCTGGTTCTCGCCGGAGACCGGTGTCGTCGTCCTTGTTCAGGGGCTCGTACTCTGGTGGACCGGTCTGTACAAGGGTCTGTGGCGCTTTGCGAGTCTGCCGGATCTGTGGAATATTCTGCGCGCCGGAGTGCTCGGCGCGCTCGGCATCGCCGTCGCGCTGTTTCTCTACAACCGTCTCGCCACGGTTCCGCGCGGAGTGCTGGTTGCCTATCCCTCGTTGCTGGTCGTATTGCTCGGCGTACCGCGCCTGGTTTACCGCTATTGGAAGGACAGTCGTTTCGACCTCGCGCGAGGTATACCGTCCAAACGCGTGTTGGTGCTGGGTGCGGGCCGCGCGGGCGAAGCCCTGATCCGTGAACTGACCCGCGAGAACCGTTATCGTCCGGTCGGCATCCTCGACGACAACACGGCGCTGCGCGGGGCGAAAGTGCATGGCGTTCCGGTGCTTGGCACGCTCGAACAGTTACCCGATCGCGCGCGCGAAGTCGCCGCCGAAATGCTGCTGATCGCGATGCCTTCGGCAAGCAACGCGCAGATGCAGCGCGTGGTCGAGCTGTGCGAGGCGACGAATATCGCATTCCGCACCGTGCCGCGCTTGCAGGATGTCGTCGCCGGTCGCATGGGCTTCAATCAATTGAAAGAGGTCGCAATTGAGGACCTGCTCGGTCGCGACCCGGTCCAGCTCGACTGGACGGCGATCCGTACCGGGCTTTCCGGTGCGCGCGTGCTGGTCACAGGCGGCGGCGGTTCGATCGGCGCCGAACTTTGCCGTCAGGTCGCGCGGCTCGGCGTCGAGTCGCTGACCGTGCTCGAACTTTCCGAGTATAATTTGTATAAAATTGAACAGGAGTTGACGCAGGAGTTTCCTGAACTCCTGTTCAATGCCGTGCTCGGCGACTGCGGCGACGCCGCCGTGTGCGAGCGCGTGTTCGGCCAGGCACGCCCGCAGATCGTGTTTCATGCCGCCGCGTTCAAGCACGTGCCGCTGCTGCAGACCCAGGTACGCGAGGCGTTCCGCAACAACGTGCTCGGTACGCAGACCGCCGCACAGGCCGCCGATCGCTTCGGCGTCGGCTGCTTCGTGCTGATCTCGACCGACAAGGCGGTCAATCCGACCAGCGTGATGGGCGCGTGCAAGCGCGCCGCGGAGATTTTCTGCCAGAACTTTGCCGCGAAATCCGCGACGCGTTTCATCACGGTGCGTTTCGGCAATGTACTCGACTCCGCCGGCAGCGTGGTGCCGCTGTTCCGCGAGCAGATTCGCAACGGCGGGCCGGTGACGGTGACGCATCCGCAGATCTCGCGCTACTTCATGACCATTCCCGAAGCCTGCCAGCTGATTCTGCAGGCCAGCGTGCTCGGGCAGGGCGGCGAGATTTTCGCGCTCGACATGGGCGAGCCGGTCAGAATCGCCTATCTTGCCGAGCAGATGATTCGTCTCGCCAACAAGGTTCCCGGGCGCGACGTGCACATTGTATACACGGGCCTGCGTCCTGGCGAAAAACTGTTCGAGGAACTGTTTCACTCGCAGGAAAGCTATCGCAGCACCAGTCACGCGAAGATTTTCCTCGCCCAGCCGCGCGGCATGTCGTGGGAGCTGCTCAAGGCGCAATTGACCAAGGCCGCGCAGGCGGTGCGCGAATACGACGAGGAAACCCTGCGCCGCTGTCTCACCAGTCTGCTGCCCGAATTCGCTGCGCGCGAAGACGGCGACGCCGAAGTCGTTCCGATCGCCCGCAATCTGGCATAAGATCAAAGCCGATAATCTTGTAGCTCGGTTACCCGGAGATTCGAGGAATGGTGATGGCGAAACCGTTGCGCAAGGTCGTGTTTCCCGTGGCTGGCCTCGGCACGCGTTTTCTGCCGGCGACCAAGGTCGTGGCCAAGGAAATGCTGCCGGTGTTGGACAAGCCGCTGATCCAGTACGCGGTCGACGAAGCCGTCGATGCGGGCGCCGACACGCTGATTTTCGTCACCAATCGCTACAAGCACGCGATCGCGGATTACTTCGACAAGGCCTACGAGCTCGAAAGCAAGCTGTCGAAGTCGGGCAAGGAAGACCTGCTTGCGCTTGTTCGCGGAACGCTGCCGAAAAATGTACGTTGCGTCTTCGTCACCCAGCCGGAGGCGCTCGGCCTGGGTCACGCGGTGCTGTGCGCCAAACCCGTGGTTGGCGACGAGCCGTTTGGCGTCATCCTCGCCGACGACCTGATCTGGAACAAGGGACCCGGTGCGCTGCGCCAGATGGCCACGCTGGCGGACAAGGAAAATGCCGGCGTCATCGCGGTGCAGGAAGTGCCACACGACCAGACTGACAAGTACGGCATCGTCGATGCGAGCCCGATTTCCGATCGTGCGGCGAAGATCAAGCTCGTCGTCGAGAAACCCAAGCCGGCGGTCGCGCCGTCCAATCTCGCCATCGTCGGCCGCTATGTGCTGCCCGGGCGGATTTTTTCGCTGCTGGAAAATACCAAGCCCGGCGCCGGCGGCGAGATCCAATTGACCGACGCGATCGAAGCCTTGCTACACGAACATCCGGTGCTCGCCTACCGTTTTGAAGGCACACGTTTCGACTGCGGCAACAAGCTCGGCCTGGTCAAGGCGACCTTGCATATGGCGATGCAGGACCCGAAGCTGGCGCAGGCGACGCGGGAGTTTATTCGCGAATCGGGATTTGGGCGGGACTCGGGACTCGGGACTCGGGACTCGTAAGAGCAGGCAAACCGTCTGGCGGGATGCGGCAATCCAATTGCACGCTTTACGGTATACACGCAGGATTGACTGATGAACGATAGAGCCGAAGGCGGCAGTGCTCCCCGAATCCCGAGCCCCGAGTCCCGAGTCCCGCAAGACTTGAGCTACATCCTCAATCACCTCGGCGAGGACCGCGAAAGCTATCGCGGCGCGGTGTCGCCGCCGATTTTCCAGAGCTCGATCTTTGCCTTTGCCGACGTCGCCGCGATGCGCGAGAGTTTTCGCGACGAGTTCAGGCGCACGACCTACACGCGGGGCAACAATCCCACGGTCGAAATCCTGCGCAAGAAAGTCGCGGCTCTGGAAGGCGCCGAGGATTGCCTGATGTTCGGCAGCGGTGCCGCCGCGATCGCCGCCGCGACAATGGCGAGCGTGGGCGCGGGCGATCACGTCATCTGCGTCGCGCGGCCGTACTCGTGGACTCGCGCGGTACTACGCGACCTGCTCGGCCGCTTCGGCGTGACCACCAGTTTCATCGACGGCACCGATGTCGGCAATTTCGCGCAGTCGATCAAGGCGCAGACAAAACTGATCGTTCTCGAAAGTCCGAACTCGATGACTTACGAGTTGCAGGATCTCGCCGCGGTCGCGCAGCTTGCCAAGGTGCACGGTATCCGCACGCTCTGCGACAACAGCTACGCCACGCCGCTGAACCAGTCGCCGCTCGCGCTCGGCATCGACATGGTCGCGCATTCGGCGACCAAGTACTTGAACGGCCACAGCGATGTCGTGGCCGGTGCGCTGTGCGCGAGCGAGGCGATCATCCGCCAGGTTTTCAAGGGTCCGTACATGACCTGCGGCGCGATTCTTTCGCCGCACGATGCCTGGTTGATGATCCGCGGCCTGCGCACCCTGCCGATCCGCATGCAGCGAATCGCGCAGACCACGCGCGAGGTGATCGCGTTTCTGCACAATCAGGAAAAAGTGGGAAAGATATACTTTCCGCACGATGCCTCACACCCGCAGTTCGGTCTGGCCCAGACGCAGATGCAGGGTGCGAGCGGCCTGTTGACGGTTGCGCTGCGGGTGAGTGACGTGGCCGGCGTCGAGCGCTTCTGCAATGCGCTCAAGCG